>NZ_AZCV01000011.1:0-19793 GCF_001434555.1 Amylolactobacillus amylotrophicus DSM 20534 | reverse complement strand
GTATGTTTTTAGTGGTTAAAAACATTGTACCGTAAAGAGGCGTTCATATGGCCTTTTTGCTTTTACACAATTATATGGACTTTATCCTCCTTAATTCAGAACGTATAAAATTATTATAGCAGTATTGCTAGTTTAGAGTAATCCATGTTAATTAGAATACTCAAATACTCCATGAGAGGTGATAAGATAATTTCCCTCTATTTCCATATCACGTCCCAAAGCTTGATAATCAATATAATTTTGTAAATTAGAAGGTACTTCACCAAGTTGTCCTGTTTCTTCCACATAATAACGGGCGACATCTTCCATAGAATCACATTCACTATAACAATGAATATTCTCTTTGTTTTCCAGTAATTCTTCCAAGCTACTAAACCACATGCCTTGAATTTCTTTGAGTTCATTATAAATAGGTGTACCTTCGATTTCTTGAATGGCTTCACATAGACGGTTGATTTCACTAATTGGCGTGTATTCGTCCACATCAAAAGGAAGCTCAAAATCATGTATGGCGTATTCTTCGTAGTTCTCATTTAAACCGATTCTTTCTGCCATTTCTTCCTCATCAATTGGTGGAGTAAACCATGATCCAACTAATTCACCTTCATTATACCGTCCCAAATTTGCCACATAGACTTTCAATTCCAATTCTTATCACATCCTTTTTATAAAAATAGTCATAAAAAAAGTAGCAATCAGTTAATGACGCTACTTATCAAGGTATCCGCTAATATAATCTGTAACTGTACTTGAAATACCTATTATTAGTTTTGCTTCTCTCTTTCCAATAATATTTGTATTAGGATGTGCAAGTGAATGCCTATTTCTTGCTTCATTAAGAGAGCTAATCATTCCATTTGATGACCTTATCGTTGTCTTCACTATATCAGCAAGTTCAGTAGGTTGAATTTCTTTTTCAATTAATTGTTGTATCCTACTATATAATTTAGATAGATTTTCGTCTCTAGGAACTGTAATTTCATATTTTTTTAGTATTTCAATTAAATATCCATGAAAAGCAGTGTGAACTCTGTCAAAGGCACGTTGATATTCACCATTACTCATGAAAGACTCAGCGTCTTCAATAGCTTGTGAAATCACATCACTAATTTTCAACTGACTAAAGTTAATTACTTCGTAATTCTCTGGAAGTGGTACTAAAATAGTATCCACTAATACATTATCACCTTGTTTATCATATATGGAGCTTGCTGTCTGGGTAAGCAAATCTTTATGACTTTCAAAAAAGTCTAAATCATCAAAAGGAGCTCTTATTTTAAGATAGGTGCAAAGCGTATTCCAATCCCTTTTGTATCCTTTATAATAAGTAAACTCGTTAGTCTCATCTAAAGTTACCTCTGATATTTTCATTTTAGAAACAATCTCGTTACCTCCTTCATAATAATTTGAAGAGCTCTTTCTTTCTAATGTTTTAATTAAAAGAGATTTAAATTGATCATTTGTAAACATATTCATGGATCCTTTCATAACAAAATATATACTTCCTATTTTATCATGAAAAATATCTGTTAAGCACCAATGATTCGGTTAAATAAGTTTAATAACACATCTTTCACGCCAGCTGCATTGAACACAAGTCCGACGGCGATTAAAGCAATAATCAAAAAGCCAATAAGTTTTGAAAATTCTCGTTTAAAACCTAAAAACAGTCCAATGACGACAATCGCTAACAATACCAATGACTGTGCATTATCCAAGAACCAGTTGTACAAATTCTGCCCAAAATTCATGTGATTGTCCTCCTTTCCTTAAGATATTTTTCTCGATAGTAGATATAGCTTTTTACACGCTTTAATAATTGAAAAGGAGTTAAATGCTCTCCATAAACAGTTATTCGACTGGTATAATTCTTATAAAAGCTCACTTTGTAAAAATCATAGGTATAGATGGTATCACCAGCTTGCCGTTTTCCCTCAATAATGAGAGACGTATATTTCCCTGTATTTTGTATATACGCTTGAAACCCTAACTTCTTTAATTCTTCTGTTAAGAGGCTCATGTAATCAAATCCTCCATGCCTAGATGTTGTTGTTCAATTAATTTCTCATGTTTTTCTGTCAGTTTGGCTTCATGAATCATGGTGGAAATAATGGTTGTACCGTTGAGAATATCTAAAATGCTTGCGACTTTTAATGTAGGGGCGACTTGATGATGTAACCAGTTCAATGTTCGTTCAAAAGAATAAGGTTCTGGCTGTATGGTTAGGCGTAATGCTCCACGATTTTTGCCGATAAACCATTCCCA
Organism: Amylolactobacillus amylotrophicus DSM 20534; assembly: GCF_001434555.1. Taxonomy (NCBI): domain Bacteria; kingdom Bacillati; phylum Bacillota; class Bacilli; order Lactobacillales; family Lactobacillaceae; genus Amylolactobacillus; species Amylolactobacillus amylotrophicus. The sequence goes on along the minus strand of NZ_AZCV01000011.1, from coordinate 17,528 downwards.
GCGTTCATTGGTTTGCCAATCACTCCGTCGCTTGGTTTCGTCCTTATCGGCAAAGCGAATATAACGATTGATAATCTCAAACGCTGTTTTTTCTGCATTTTGATGTTCCAACAAATCTTTCATGGCTTGAGTGGCTCTGTCGTTTTTCAAACGAATTTCAAAGCGATTCTTTATTTCTGCGTCTTCTAAGGCAATATCATTTTTCACGTATTGCTCATAATCTTTCTCATATATACAGAAATAGACTTCGCTTTTTAATGAGCCAATATAAAGGGTGTTTCCCATGTCTGGTTTTTCATCACGGTGAACCAATTCACCACTGCGATAATTTTTAAAGCTCCGAAAGACGGAAATACATTCTTCCTGTTTACATTTCTTTGCCAATTCTGGAATATTCAAAATCCCTGTTTTATCGTTGATGGCTAAATCCAAGCGTTTGAAAATACCTTTATGTTCCATGCAATCTTGAAAGAAACCATACCAGCTCCGATGTTGAGCCAATAGAAAGTTTTCAAATTGCCGACAGCCTTTTCCTTTCAGTTCTAATAAAACCCCTTTACTTACATCATGAGAGACTAGGACAACAATATCACCGAAACGATAGTGTTCGGGATAAGAATAATAGCCAAAGTCTTCGTGTAGCATATAATCCATATTCAAGCGTAAAACCTCACCGATAATTTGAGACACATCATTGGTAGGGAATCGAATCCGTACATAGTCGAATAACATCTCCAATGGGTTATCGGGATTGAAGCGTTCCAAAGCGTTCAGTAAATCTTCTTTCACCTGTTGAGTAGGGACTGCCTTGCCTGTTTCAATATCCGATAGGTAAGGTCTGGTAATATGAGAAGCAACCGCCAGTTTATTTTGAGAAACGCCATAAGCCAGTCGCTTTTCTTTCAATTCCTTAATCCAAATTTTTTCGTTTTCCATTCGCAAACCTCCAATCTAAAAAAGATGTAAACTATGACCCTTGAGTTTACATCTTTCCTATTTTCCGCAATTCCTTGTACCATCAACATTGGTTGATGAGAATTGCCTGTTTTCAGTTGTATTTGTGCCCCCCTGTTAGGTAGAGGGGGCTAAAGGATTGGCGTGGCTAACGCCACACCAATCAAAGCAAGTCTGAACCTGTACCTTTCACTTCGTGCGGTACAGGCTCAGATTGCTTTTTTTGAATGACTTTTCCTATTTCTCCTAAGAAATCATACCTTTTTGGTACAAGGGGTGTATAAAACTCACTAATCACACTTTTTCCTGTATCCACATAACCTCTTCCCTTGATGGGTTTTAAGAAAAATTGTTTTTGTGTATCGCTTCCAAACATCATACCGAAGCCCATTTCAGACATACGACCCAAAGCCACACGGAAGTTAAAGTTATCTCGAATACCATCACTAAAATATTTTGCGTCTGGACGCTGACAGGCAAGAATTAAAAAGAAGCCTGCTTGTCGTCCGAGCATAACAATTTGTTTGAGTTTATTCATAACTTGTGCACTATCACGACCTAACATATCCATCATCGCCACATATTCATCAAAAATCAGGAAGTTCGCAGGTAGACCAAGATACGCATAATTTTCTCCTGTTTTGTAGTTCGGGTGTTGCTTCATGGTTTCACTACGGGCAATCATATCGTCGTAAAATTGACTAATACATGCCAGCATATCGTCTTTACGGTAATAGACATTATCTATGACCGCTCCTAAGTCTGCCAAATCAGCATTTTTAGGGTCGAGAATATAAAGCTTCGCATTTGTATGCAGGAGAGATTCAATCAATGTGAGAATAAAATAGGATTTTCCACTACCCGTGCCCCCAGCAATTAACATGTGAGGGAGAGAATCAAACTCCCAATAGACCGATTCCATCAATTTGACACGTCCATCTTGAGCTACCACATCTTCAATGCCAATTCGATTGCCAATGGTGTCATAAAGTAGAACATACTCTACATAAGAATCTTTCAACGTTTTTTCCACTAATTCACAATACAAGCCTGTTTCTAGTTTGTTTTCTAAGTGCAAGAGCTGATCTTGATATTTCCCTAAAGTGATTTCTACATGAATATGGATCAGTCCATCTTTCATTCGGTAATACATTTTAGGAAAATGGCGGATTCGTTGTTTGGTTTTCTTGCTGGATAAGTCTTTAAAGAATCCCTCTGATTGAGTTTCTTCGGCTTCATACCAATGGTTTTCTAAAATCATACGAGCTAACTTTTGACGGTGCTCTAACTGTTTTATAGAATCTATGCGATAGTGATAATAGAGCCAGCTGATGAGTCCGCATACAAAAAAAGCAGTGAGAATACTGCTCCAAAAGTATGGCGTATGCAGTTGATAGAAAAATGTATCTAACTGAACTGTTTGCCAATTCACCGATTGTAACGTTCTCCAATGAAAAGGGAGTAGAACGACTAGAAAAACTATCAGCAATGAAATCAGCACAAAATGATTGACCAAGTCCTTATCGTTGGCTTTGATTCGCTTTCCTCTGTCATGAAGCAATGGCATAAAAATCCTCCTTTCCATCTATCAAAATAATTGTGTATTGTAGATACGAGCCTGTTTATCAAAAGTTGGTTGAGAAATGGCTTCATATTTCCGATAAGCGATTCGCTTTTCAAAGCGTAAATCTTTTTCTTTCGGATAATAATGACGTCGATAGAGCGTGTGTCCTAACAGTTTTTTCGCTTCTTTTGTCAACGGATAGAGATAGCGAAACATGCGTCCATTGATTTTCTCAATCCCTTTGTATTCGCAAAATGCCTGGGAAAGCCAATGCTTTTTCTCTACCTGTTCAAAACGAGCATTTTCCTCTAATAAAAGGCGAGCACTTCGAGGGTGTATCTTTTCCCATGACTGTTTATCACGATAGACACTTGTCTTGAAATACCCGCAGTAAAAGAAGTTGGACGCTTGATAGACATAGCCACATTTTCCCTCAATTCCATCTGCCAATGTATATAAAAAATGACAGTCCGTATGTTCTTTCAACCACTTAATTAGAGCTGAAAGAGCTTGACTGCCAAAATAATTGGTTTGATTCATTTCTGGAAGAAAACACATCTTTCCAATTTCTAAATAATCTGTGGTTTGAAGGGAACTGTCGGGAAAGAGTTTGCGTATGGTTTGTAGGGGTTGCGTACCCCAGCCTAATTCCACAACGCCTAATAATTTTTCTTCTGAAAAAATCCCTAGAAAGTATTTACACAATCTAGGGAGTATCTTTGAATAATGGTATTGCCGAATAAAAGAAATGGCTTCATCTTTCGGAATTTCTTTCAAAATCAATGGTGTGTTTGTCATAAGCAACACCTATTTTTCACTTTCGGACGCTTCTTTTTTATATTTCTGATGAGGTTTTGTCTGTCCTTTTAATACAAGATCGTCTGCTTTCACGTACCAATCAACGTCTGCCCCTCGAAAAGTAGCCGTCGCTACGGTATCTGCCACAGGATTGATTAATTCCACTTCTGCGTTGTAGTCAAATTCTTTCAAAGGAACAGAAGCGGGGATACTGACTTGTATCATGCGTCCTTGTCCTTTTGATTTTAAGTCATAGGTACGTTCTTTAATTTCTTCGGAAACCGAACCATCTTCATTTTGAATACGAACCTCACGACGTAAAGCGGAAAATTTCAATGTGCCAAATGTCTGGTCTTTTTCAATCACAATACCTTCTGCTAATCTCATATTTTTTCACCTTTCCTTTCTTAAGCTTTCACCATATCGTCTGCGTGCATAATGTAATTGGTAAATCCTCTATTGCCAATTTTATAACCTTCTGCGGTAATACGTGGGTTGATGAGTCTGACTTTTTCGTCGGATTCAAAATGTTTCTCGCCAGCTTCGGAGGGAAGAATGACAACAATATCATCTGCTCGTTGAATCGTTGAGTATAAATTGTAGCTACGAGAGAGAATAGTTGGTCTGCCATTGACTCGACGTTGTTCAATATTCCCTTCACCAGCATATTCTAATTGACCAAATGTTTTTTCCATATTGGGAATGACATATTTTAATTCCATAAGTGTATCGTTCCTTTCTCACATAAAATATTTTTGGCTTACTTTATTCATTTAAAAATTTGTTAGTATCACAACCTTTCAAAGCATAAAAAATAGACGCTCATTATGAACGTCTATCATTTAAATGAATATTGAGTTTAGAATTCCATTTCGAATTTAATCAGGTCTGCTTAGGTGCAAATACTGCACTTTTATTGCACTTTTTATTTTTTTAAATATAATTTATTCGATTTTATACGTTTCCAAAATCCTTGATATTACAGCATTTTCGCTTATATGCCATACCCTTAAAACAGAGTGGGAATAATGAAGTAAGTGAAGTTGAAGCCAGAACGTTGATTTAACGGCGTTTCGGTTGTCATAAAACGGGCTAAATAGTGGGTCATAACAAAGGTGCCCCACCAAAATCACCACCAAAGATAGCCGCTGTTGCTTAGGTAACGGCGGCTATTTTGCTACTGTGACCCACCAAGATATTTCAGAACGAAGCGAATAAAAAGAGGCTTTTCAGCCTCTTCGGTGGTTATTATTCTAAAGTTGCAGATACAGCAGGAATACCAACTATGTTACCAACAGCTTCACATTTAACGGTAATGGTATCACCGGCCTTAATTTTACGTGTTTCTTTGGTTACGGGTAAGAGAACGTCAAAACCGCCCGGAGCAGCAAGACCGACACCCATCTGGCTTTCATCGCCAACTTCGGTAACCTTAAACTCAAGGGTTTTGCCTTCAATCTCTTTGGTGGTAGCATTGGCGATGAAGTCTTTACCTTCTGCCTTAGAGGTAACAGTATAGTCAGCAGAACCAACACCCGATATAACCCCAAAAAGAGTTGCAGCAGTTGGAAGTGCAATTCCGACTACTAAAAGGATGACACTTAGCTTCTTTGGCCGTTTGCGCAGAGCAGCAAAGATAAGCATGATTAGTGCAACAATGGCAAGAATGATACCGCCAATAATGGTAAAGCCAATTACAGTTTCCATTGATGTGTCCTCCATGAATCTCCTGATTAATTTGATTATACTGCATCAAAACGTGTGCGTCTATACCGTGGCATCACTATTCTTTGTCGAATGCGAAGTTAACTGCATCAGAGATGGTCTTTTTGTAGGCGGTCTGAAAGTCGCTTCCAGTATCATCGTGTTCAAGGGACATGAATATAGAGTTGTCATCGTTATCAAATTGGTCCTGCCAGACGTAGGACGTTCCGTTATAGGTTAGACGATTCCAGCCTCCTGTGGAAGTCCCTTCAGGTTTGATGTTTGTCTCATAGGTCATTTCAATAATCTTGTGTGTATTTGTGAATAGAAATGCAGCTTTACGAGTGTCTGGGTTAATCAAGAATGCCGCATTGTGGAATAGAGATTCTTCATCTGATTCATAGTTGAACAGATATGCGTGTTTGTATGTCTGTTCAACTTTGTTAAGCATCTGTTGTTTAGCGGACACTTTTTTGACCGCCTGTTTAGAAACCTGGGAAGATGAACTTTTCGTAGTGCTCGTACCGGTATCGTTTTTTTCAGAACAAGCCACGAGAGTGATGCTTAAGCCAGCTAAAAGAATCAGCGAAGCTGAGAAGATTCGTTTTGGTGTCATAGTTTTCCTCGCCTTTAGTTGTGATGTCATTATTCGTTAAGTATATGATAGCCTATAAAAAAGGGAAATCCTACTTACAGAACAAAATCACTAAAATGATTGTGGCATTACCACACATGTTCAACTGATGCAGAGTAAAAATGCCCGACGAATATTTGAAAATGCGGCGAGACGGCTAGTGACCACATTAGACAGTAGAGTAAGGACGGCGAAAATGAACGCCAAGCATCATAACGGCATGAAGTCTAATTACTAGTTTTCATGATTAAAATAACTCTTTGCATATGTGACCGTATTTGGCAGACCACATGGAAGAAATAGAGCAAAAGTTTGGAGATATGTGAAATACCGCTCTGATAAAACGATATCTTATCCACCACTTATGATTTCTACGATAGTAAAATATGCGCTAATAATAAAATTGACGTTATAACAAAGCGACTGTCCATCGGGCAGTCGCTTTTAATATATACATTAGCCGTTTTTTTGAGGGAATAATGACATTTCATATCTGTGTACTTTTTGCATGGCTCCGATTGCCGTATCAAGCTCGGTGGAAACTCTAGCGTATTCGTTACGCATCCGGTTATCATCTTGATACCAAGCACGACTTTCTGCTTCGAATGCTTCATAGGCATTTATAGTCAAGTAATAGGCTAGCATACCAGTATCAGTTGGGGTAGGTTTGAGCGGCGTAAGAATGTCCGTGAAGATTGTTTGCATGAGCTTAGGAAACCTGACGTAAAACTTTCGGAATTCCTTTCCGAAAAACTCCTCCTCAAATCGACGAACTAAAATTTCTTGAAAAGATTCAGCATTTAAAAACTGTATGCGCTGAGAAAGTTCGTCAAGTGCTTCAATTTTAACAGTATTAATTGTTCTCGATTTTTTACGTTCAACCTTAACTGGATAGATGTCATAACTAAGTCCTGCACGCATTTGAGCAAAGTGAACATTTGCAGTTAGGACCTGAAAAAGTAGTTCGTGTAGATTAATCATAGTTAAGTCGGTACCTTTGTATGAATAAATCTCATTAATTGCTTTTTTCAGTAGCACATTCCACTTGATTTGTCCCCAAAGCATTTCATCAAGATTGTTGAATTTCAGGTTCTCTCGGATATCTTGCGCATTGAAGTCACTCATCAAGTTCGGATATTTAGTAGTCCGTTTATTGTTGATGATATTACTGACTAACGATTCGTCGGATAGAATGTCCGAACGATTTAGGTTAAGTTCTTCCTTTCGTTTCTTAATAGTTGAACTAATTGTGGTAAACACATATTTTGTGGTTTTTTTAAACGCCGTTTCAAACATTATGAGGACTCCTCTCCCTTAAAGCGTGGGACAAAATTGTTATATTAACGAAAAAAGGTCATATTTCAATCCCACGTTGCAAGTATATACTTAAAATATCGAAAGCGCAAGGAGGTGACAACATGACGAATCATGAGCGCATGAACGTTAGCTACAGTCATTCACTAGTATCAGGTTCCCTGCTAGACGAGCACCATGTAAATGACTCAGAAATTGAAGAAGCAATGGACGAATTGAATGGCCTTATATTAGCAAATCACTTTGACCCTTTTGGCAATGAACCAACCATATTTCTGAAATTAGGTGATATAAGCCTCGAGGTGAAGGCTACTAAGGATTGTCAGGCATGTATGCGTGACCTAATGGCAGTACTTGCTCGCCGTAATTGGAATCGAAAGTATGGTTATGGCTGTTGACCGTAACTAATACGTCTTGACCAAGGCCACGATGTCAATAAACTCTGGGTACAAAAATAAAGACGGCTGCGTATCGCAGCGGAGGTAACTATCATGGCTCTACAAAATTCCTGGTTCTTTTCGCAGACCAGTTTCAACGATGCGAAATTCAAGTCGGTAACTAACAACCAGTTCCGCTTGGTCTCTCAGCACCCATATGCTAGCAAGAAGAATCCTCAAGATATCGGTGTAGCATTAACGCTTCAAGTGGTCAAAGATACCGCCGATTATGGTGTTGACAAAAAGACTGGCATGAAGCGGGATAACAACGTTCTGAATACCTTTGATGTGACAATCTTGAACGGAGTACAGCGTTTAGATGCTCAAAAGGGCGATGTCATTCGGCTCGGTGACATGATTGTTGAAAAGACTTTCATCATTGGGTTCAACCTGATTCTCCGTTATAAGGATGTGCAGGTGATTAAGCGTGACAAGTAAGGTTAAAACTTCACGGTACCTTCGTGGACAGGCCTTGGTTGTCATTGAATCCCTATTACTGTTACTGGTAGTAGGGATTTTCCTTACCACGCGGTACCTTCAAATGATGATTCCTGATGTAATTCTAATTGTATGTATCTTCGCGATTACAGTTGTTGGTACGTGCTCGGTCACATTTTGGTCGATGCGTAACCATATTAGTAAAGGTTGGAGATTTGCACTACGCCATTACAAGTTGTGTTTGTCGGTTCGCCGTGCTTTGCTTGATGCCGCTTATTATGTACCGCGGCAGTTCTTCGGAACTGCCGTGGCCCAGTTGCCTAAAATTAAGCTCACTTTCACAGATAATTATCAGCGTGGAATGCTGTTGGTCGAGAATCGTGTGAAGTATGCCCAACGTTTGGACACTGCCCAGTTATCCAGTGCATTAAGGCGATATGTGGTTGAACGCTCGTATCTTAGTGATGATGAGAATTACTACTGTTTTGAATTGTTTGATAGTCGTCTTGAACGACGATTAGAGTTCCGTTCTCTTGATGAATTGCTAAGTTACAATGCACAAGTTGGTGATTTGGAGTTGTTCATTGATAAGTTCACTGTGATTCCGTTACACCACACGCTAATTGTTGGGCAGACGGGTTCTGGTAAGACATACGGTGTGTATTCTTTCCTGTTGCAGATGCTTATCAAGCCGGTGCAATATCAACTATATCTAGCCGATCCGAAAGGCTCCAGCCTTTCGATTCTCGGCGACATGATTGCGCCTGACTGTACCGCTGAAGATGTTGATGATATTGTAGCCCTCCTGCGTGAGTTCAATGATGTGATGGACAAGCGCAAGGCTGATTTGAAGGCTAAGCTGGCCACTAAGCTTGAGGCGTCATATTCGGACTTTGGATTTAACCCGTATGTTTTTATCTTTGATGAATACGCGTCATTCCAAAGTGTTGTGCAGGCTATGGATAAGAAGCACCGCGATGAGGTCAATAAGCTGATTTCGCAAATTGTGCTTCAAGGGCGCCAGTTGGGCTTCTTCCTGTTTATTGTCATGCAGAAGAGTGATAGTACGTCATTACCAACGATGATTCGCGATAACTTGCCACTGAAGATTGTTTTGGGTAATGCTGAACAGCAAACCTACGTCACTGCGTTTGGCACGGGCGTAGAAATTCCTAGCCGTGACTTTCGCAAGGGTGAAGGTGTGTACACATTCCCTGGAATTGCCAACACGCCTAAGTTGTGTGCGTTTAGTTACCTGAATTTTGACATTAACGCCGCTTTTCGTGCCAAGCGGGGGTTATGTAATAACCCCCGCTCCAGTAAAGGAGCCTAAAAATGGAGCCTACACTTTTACTCGGAATTGATGAGTTCACGATGGTGCTAACTGTTGAAAAGTCAAAGATTGATGATATTGGCAGTTGGCCGCTAATTGCCTTGGACACCATCAAGAAGTTTGTTGAGATGACCGACATTAAAGTGATATTCGGCAAACAAGCTCAATTGATTGGCAAAGTTCCGCAAGGTTACACGATAGGTTACCAGTTTGGCGACAATCCGTTTTACTTTGCCATTGCGTACCACCCCGACAATGTTCAGATGGGGATTGTGATTAAGTTTTCGGCCTATTCATGGTCGTACTACTGTCATGAATGGACGCTGGTACATCATTCACCGATGAACATCAAACAGTTCGCTTCACTGACTGTATCTGATGAATTTCATTCTCGGCTTAGTCGAATTGACTTTACCGCTGACTTTCAGAACGTAGATTTTACAGTTGATGACCTGTACCGTCACCTGACTGATGGTACATGGATTGTTCAAAACGCTGATGGCAAAAAGAACCCTTCTGGCTTGTCTGCGCATGAGGTCAACAAGATTGTCGAAACTTTCTATGTTGGTTCTAAAAAGGGCAATACACGGCTGTTCTTGCGAGTCTATGACAAGCGACGTGAACAGATAGAGCAACCTAGCTTTCGTTACGAAGAGGCGTTGTCGGTCGAAAGTTGGGTACGGTTAGAAGCAGTGTTCAAAGGTATATATGCCCACCAAATTACTGATAGCCTCCGTAATGAACTGGACGATGATGAGCCGTCATTGAAGGCATTTATTGCTAGCAAGCTACTTGAGAAATATCGGTTTGTTGATGCAGAGACGGAAGAATACGCCGATTTAACGAAAATGCTTATACGTGTTGTTGAAGATAATGAATTTAGCCGGTTACGCTTAGAAAGCCCACGAGACAGCGAGTTGATTCAATCAATCCAATATTTGATGTTCAATTCTGGCTTGTTTACCGCCATGTACAAATGCGATGCCTTGTGGGGACACAATTCTGGCATTGAGCTGCTGTTAAGAATGGCGGCTGTGTACCTGCGTGGACGTCATCCGCCTGATGATGCAATTAGGTGGGTGGCCATTCACCGTAAAGAGATGGAAAAACGCACGCTGGCAGAATTATTTGATGAAATTGATGCAAACCAAGAAGCTATGAAAAAAGAGACCATCACCACGCCTCCGACAGCAAATGGTGACAGTCCCGCTCCTGTGTAGATAATTAGTCTACCCGCATAGTATCTCATGCTTCTTGTACGATTGAAAGAAATGAGATGGTAATTGTGACCTCCACAATTTGTAAGCAAGACTTGATGGCGATTGGCTACAAAGAGCACACCGCGCGAAGTTTGATTTGCCAAGCCAAGGCCATTATGGTACAAAATGGGTATCCGTTTTATAACAACCGGCGTTTGGGACGTGTCCCAACAGAAGTTGTTGAGTCAATCATTGGCACGAAGCTTCAATTGAAAGCAGAGTGATTGATGATGACAAATAAAATGCAACAAACAACGAAGTACACCGGCGTTTTCAAGGACTTGAAGAGCGGTATGTACTTCTATCAGACAGAACTTGGAATTGACCGGATTACCGGTCGGCGTGTTAGAAAGAAGGCGCGTAAAGACTTGACCGGCCGCCCGTTTAAGACAGCGACAGCGGCAAATAAAGAATTGACACGAGTTAAGCGAGAGTATTACCAAGCTAACAGTTACGCCAACTATCAAATGACGTATCGTGAGTTTATGCAGAACATCTATATTCCTGCGTACAAAACGGAAGTCGAAGAAAGTACGTTTTCTGTTCGTAAAGGCGCTTTCAATCAGTTTTGCGCTCGTTTCGGGTCTAAGAAGTTGCGGGATATCAATATCGAGGATGTTCAGAATTACCGAACATACTTACTGACTGATGCAGATGAAGGTGGTGCTGGATTCTCACAGTCATACGCGAGTTTGGTGTTTGGTATGTTTCGTAAGACCTTGGACAGGGCGGTTACGCTGCAGTATCTAGAGTTCAATGTGTCAAAGCGGATTAAGGCGATTCCGAAGAGTAAGGCCATTGTGCCATACTGGACGGCTACCGAGTTCAAGAAGGTCATTAAGCAGATTTACATTGGCGACTTTCTGGAACATCTGTATTTCGTAATGCTGTGGGTCTACTTCATGACTGGTGTTCGAGTTAATGAGGGCATGGCCTTATGGTGGAGCGATATTGACTTGGACGAGAAACGTATGCGGGTGCACCACATGCTGTATCTGAAGTCACGGACGGATTGGACACGTAACGACTACACTAAGACTGCGGACGGCAAACGGACAATCGCTTTGGACGATACCACGGTGGATATACTCCGCAAGTGGCGGCAACGGCAAAAAACGGTAGGGCTAGGCAAAGACGATGACTTTGTATTTACCTATGATGGCTTGCCAATGATTAAGTCAACTCTGGGACGAGTTATTCAGCGTTATGCTAATGCCGCTGGTGTGAAGCCTATCCAAGGTAAAGGATTGCGTCATAGCCATGCATCGTACTTGATTAATGAGTTCAATGTGTCGGTTCTGGTACTGTCGAAACGGCTCGGGCATAGCAGTCCGGACATAACTTTGAGAAACTACTCACATATGTGGGTCGGCGCCGATACTGCTATTGTTGAGCAGATGGAAGGCAATATCAAAGTGGAGACTGCGGCAGTAAGTTCGGTCAAGTTTAACGGCAATCAATCAATCAAGAAATTGAGTGAAATTGGTGCCCCACCAAGCACACCACCGGAACAGTGTAAAGGTGCTTAAAACGTTGATATGTAGGTATTCTCACGTGAGTGCTAGCGCTTGAGTGGGAATAAAAGGTAGGAATCAATTGAAGTTACAAAGCCGATAATACCGGGATTTAAAAATTGTAAACTGGTACAAATTAATAAAAATTCAGTTGGTTCCCCGCCAAAAATTCCGCTAAAAGATCCATTTCGGATCTTTTTTTATAATTGCAAATATTGATAAGATAATGCTCAAGGAGAATTTTTTATGCGTGGAATATCGGAATTTTTGAATCTACCACGGAAAATATGGGGAGCAATTGGAATTGCCACTATTTCAATATTAATTCTTAAACCTATAGCAGTTAAGAGTTTAGATGGGGAATCGTTTTATGCTAAGTTCGGAATTTATGTTTTTATTCTCTGTATAATATCCTGGTCGATTCTCATTGTCGAAATACTTGTATATTTTTATAATTACTACAGTGCTCGGAGAGAGATGATCCACAAATACAATTATGTTAATAGTTTAGAGGGTGAGAAGTTAAGAATTGTTAGAGAATTGTACAAAGATATTAATCATGTCAAGGAGTACCCACACTCAAACGAAAATATAAGAGAACTGGAATCCAATTTGGTCATTGGGCTTGCTGCCACTACTATCCAATATAATAGATTCGAATATTCCCCTCAAAATGCTCCATTTCCTTATTTACTTCAACCTTGGGTAATCGATGGAATTAATAATAAAAAGATAACGTTATAAACTCAGAAATAGTGTCGAAAACGTGTCTCGTCAATATTTTGTCTAAATCAAAAATATGATGGGGCATTTTTTGTTGGTCTGTGATTTGCTATAATTGTCGGTATTAGATACAGGACTTTTGTAAAATTTATTGTGAGTCAAATATTTGTAACTTTCCGTACTCAGGGGGAATTCTAGTGAAAAAAAGTATTTCAAAATCATTTGATGATTTAATTGAACAAATTAACCAAGCGGGAAATGGTGTCCAAAGAGAACGTGGCACAATGTTCGAAAGGTTAGTATTGGCATATTTGAAACATGAGCCAACATATAGACGTTTATATAAAGAAGTTTGGATGTTGGGTGACGTTCCATCTGAGTATGGAATTCCAAAGAAAGATACAGGTGTTGATCTTGTAGCTCAACAATTTAATGGTGATATTGTTGCAATTCAAGCTAAATTTTATAAGGGCAAGATAGGCAAGGAGCAAATCGATTCTTTTGTGGCTGAATTGGGAAAGAACTATTACCATCGAGGACTGATTGTTTCAACTGTGGATGAATGGAATGAAAATGCGAGAGCTACCGTAGATCAAAATGGTAAGGGAATAGAAATCATCGGTCTTTCCGACTTAAGAAATTCACAAATAGATTGGACTAAATTTAGCTTTTCTCGTCCTGAAAGAGTTGAAGTTAAAGCAAAAAAGGAGCTGCGAGAATATCAAAAGACCGCTCTTGAAAAATCAATTGAATATTTTAAAAATCATAATCGTGGTCAACTTATCATGGCACCTGGTACCGGGAAAACATTTACCAGTTTGAAAATTGCTGAGAATTTAGCGAAAGATGCTAGTAAGCCATTTTTTGTTCTGTATTTAGTTCCGAGTATTCAGTTATTAACACAGACTTTACGTGGCTGGAATAACGATGCGAGCTTATCAATCACAAGCATGGCTGTTACCTCGGATCGAGACGCATCCAGAGGAGATGATGGAACGGAGGACATCAAAGCTTCTGACATCGGATATCCTGCCACTACTTCCTCAACTCAGATTTTAAAAAATTGGAAAGAGATACAAGGTGATGGATTCAGAACAGATATGATTGTCGTCTTCAGTACTTATCAAAGTATTGATGTGATTGGTGATGCACAAAGATCAGGATTTCCTGTTTTTGATTTGATTGTAGCAGATGAAGCACATCGAACAACTGGCGCTCACGAATTAAACAAAGAAGATAGTACATTTTCAAAAATACATAGCAATGACAATGTTGATGGTAGATTGCGCCTATACCAAACAGCTACTCCAAAAATTTATGGAGAAGGTGCTAAGAAAAAAGCCAAAGAAAAAAGTATTTTGATTTCATCAATGGATGATCCAGAAAAATATGGTGAAGTTATTTATAGAATGGGATTTGGCCAAGCGGTTTCTCGCGGAATTCTAACTGACTATAAAGTTATGGTATTGGCCGTTGATGAGAAGACAGTACAAAGAGACATGCAACGTTCTCTCTCTGATCCAAATAACGGATTAAATATCGATGATGTAGGTCGTATTGTCGGAATTTGGAATGGTATGATGCGAAGAAATGGATATAAAAATCCAATCAAAAAAAGCGCTTATGATGGTGCACCACTGGAGAGAGCAATTGCATTTACTAGAACTATTGAAGATTCAAAAAAAGTATCCGGACAGTTTGAAGAAGTAGTTAATGAATACCTTGGTGATAATGAGGAAGATGAAAACTTCACCCTTTCAATGAGGCATGCAGATGGAACAATGAATGCCCTTCAAAAAGGCGAAATTTTGGATTGGCTTGCTGACAATAATAAACCAGAAGATGAAGCGAGAATTGTATCCAATGTAAGATTCTTAACTGAAGGGATTGATGTCCCAACTCTTGATGCAGTTATTTTCTTAGCAGCCAAAAAATCACAAGTTGATATTGTACAAGCAATCGGCAGAATAATGAGAAAGTCTAAGGGTAAAGATTATGGCTATATCATCATCCCTGTTGTTGTACCTGCTGGAGAAACACCTGAAACGATTCTGGATAATAACAAGCAATATGATACCATCTGGCAAGTTGTTAACTCATTAAGATCAGTTGACGAGCGGTTCGAGGCAATGGTTGACAAGATGAATATTGCAAAACCTAAGAACTTTAGCGTTATTGGAGTTGGCAGTGCTCCAGATGAGATAAATGAACATGATAGAAACGACAATTCCGAACCAGATGTTGAAAGATTTCTATTTGAACTTGAGTGGGATAAGTTTGAAACGGCTATTTTTGGAAAGATAGTTGAAAAAGTTGGTGATCGAAAATACCTGGAGAATTGGTCCGAAGATGTTGCAAAAATTGCCCAGAGGCAGATTGGTTGGATCAAAAATAAACTAGCTGATAAAAAAGATTCAGTAAATATTGAATTTAAAAAGTTCGTACTCTCCCTTCAACATAATATCAATGAAAGCATTGATGACAATCAGGCAGCAGAGATGATTTCGCAACATTTAATTACGAAACCAATTTTTGAAGCTTTATTTGCTGAGTACAGTTTTGTGAAAAATAACCCAGTTTCTAAGGCTATGGAAGGTATTTTGGTAGAACTAGAAAAGGCTGGTTTTCAAAAGGAACAAGATAATCTAGAACCGCTGTACGAGTCTGTGAAGATGCGGGCAGAAGGGATCGACAAATTAGAAGATAAACAGCAATTAATGGTCACTTTATATGATAAGTTCTTTAAGACTGCTTTTCCTGAAACAACATCTAAATTAGGTATTGTATTTACTCCTATCGAAGTTGTTGATTTCATAGTTAATTCAGTTGATGACGTATTGAAAAAATACTTTGGGAAAGCATTAGCTAGTGAGGGCGTTCATATTCTAGATCCGTTTACTGGAACTGGGTCATTTATCGTTAGAACCTTGACTCATTTAAAGAAACAACTAGAAGCTGGAGAAATTACGCTTGCAGATATTACCAAGAAATATGTTAACGAACTGCATGCTAATGAAATTATTTTGTTGAGCTACTATATTGCAGCAATTAACATCGAAGCTACATTTGCAGATATTGATTCAAATGAAAATGGTTATCAACCTTTTGAAGGCATCGTTTTGACAGACACGTTTGAAAGTACTGAAGTTGAAGATACTTTAGATGATAGCTATTTTGGTACGAATGACGAAAGATTGAAGCGGCAACAAGAAGTACCAATAACTGTGATAATAGGTAATCCGCCATATTCTATGGGTCAAAATGACGAAAATCAAGTTAATACGTCTTTTACATATCCAAAATTGACAAGAGCAATTGCGGATAGCTATGTGAAATTGACTGAGTCAAGAAGAGTTGTTTCAGTTTATGACTCTTATTTAAAGGCTTTTCGCTGGGCAACCGACAGACTGAAAGGAAGTGGTGTGATCTCCTTCATCACAAATAGCTCATTTATTGATTTTCGAACGATGAATGGTGTTAGAAGAAGTTTTGAAAAAGAATTTAATCATATTTATATACTGAATCTTCGCGGAGCGATAAAGGAAAGACTGGGGGAGACAGCCAAAAGAGAAGGACAAAATGTATTCAATATTATGACTGGAGTTGCCATTACTGTGCTAGTAAAAGATGGAACCAACGATCATGATGTACATTATTCTGATATTGGTGATTATCTATCGAGAAAAGAAAAGTTTACTTTTTTAGAGAGTACGAGATCCATTTTACAAACAAGTATGCAAAATCTTGATATCGATAGTAATGGTGACTGGATTAATAAACGTGATATTAATTATCTGAATTATTTATCAATGGGAAATGATTCTTCAGAAAATAATAAAGAGGTTCTTTTTAATGATTCTGCTATTGGCGTAACTACAAGTAGAGATAGCTGGGTTTATGGGTATGGAAGAAGACAAGTTGTCGACAATGTCCACAGGATGATACAAAATTATAATCATGAACTCAAAAGGCTAAAAAATTATTCAAAGGCAGAAAAGTTACAAAATATCAATCGTGATACCAAATATATGAGTTGGAGTAGAAAGACAAAAAATAAACTGTCATCAGGTTCAATATTTACTTTTGACGAAAATAAATTAGTCCAGAGCGCTTATAGACCATTTACAAAAAAGTGGCTTTACTATGATACAGAGATTGTGGAAATGCCAGGACGTTATAAAGACTTTCTAGGTGAGAACAATAAAGTAATCTATGTTAGCGGACCTGGAGTAAAAAGAGATTTCTCGGTTATCATGACTGATTGCGTCCCTGAGTACAAATATATCGAAAAAGGGCGAGGTTTTTATCTTTGGAATAATGAAAATACAGGATATTTGAATGTACCTTTTACAAACTTAAATGCTAATTATGGATTAAACATGCAGGATACATTTTATTATATATACGGTGTGTTGCATTCTAGTGAATATCGATTGAAGTATTCTAACGATCTTAAAAAGTCTATTCCACGCATTCCTGATCTGCGAAATAAATCTAAGTATGTTGAAGTTGGTAGAAAACTTGCATCAATACACTTAGACTACGAAAATCAAGAAAGTTGGCCTGGCGTAGAAATAGAATCATCAACGAACCCAAGTTTTCTTGTAAAAAAAATGAAACATCCCCAAAAAGGAATACTAGCTACAATCATTTACAATGATGATATCAAGATTACCAACATTCCTAAACAAGCATATGATTATGTAGTCAATGGTAGATCCGCCATTGAATGGATAATCGATCAATATCAAGTAAAAACAGATAAAAAATGATAAAGTCCATATAATTGTGTAAAAGCAAAAAGGCCATATGAACGCCTCTTTACGGTACAATGTTTTTAACCACTAAAAACATAC
>NZ_AZCV01000010.1:13399-35665 GCF_001434555.1 Amylolactobacillus amylotrophicus DSM 20534 | reverse complement strand
TATAATGTTTAGCCAAAATAAATACTCCTAGTTCGTGAGACCGGAATTTTAATTATTTCCGTGTCCAACTAACTAGGAGTATATCCAAAGCCCCATTTAAGGGGCTTTTTTATCTATAAAATAAAGTTTAGAAAAGTCTCTATCGTGCCACTTTCATACATGATGTATAGTCCAAGTGGAATGAATACTAAGGGCACAATGATTCGCTTGTATTTTTCAATTGTTTCGGATATTAACGGAATAGAGGATAGCACCCGACTAAGCTCGCAAAAGATAATTATGCCGATTGCAAACATAAGCAACGCCACGAGGGTCTGTGCCCAATCTAACGAAGCAAAATAAGGTATATAGATACCTAAATTATCTCCGCCAGACGCAATTGTCAGCAATGTAACTGTCCAAAACAGTTGATTTGCCTTACTTTGTTCTAATCTTTCAATAATTTCTTCCTCTTCTTCTTCCTCACCTTCTCCAACAATTGCAAAGCGAATCCCTAAATAGATAGGGATTAAACCAAGCAATCCAACCATCCATGCTTCAGGCACGAAATTGACGACATAAGCAGCAACTAAACTCACCCCTACAAGTAAGCCCGTGCCTAGATATTGCCCAGCATAAATATGCCATTTCTGTTTATTCTGTGATAGCTGTGCAAATAAAATAATCAAAACAATTAAATAATCTATACTGGTGGAAATATAAACACCAATAGCAGATATGATTGTCTGTCCCATAAAAAAACCTCCTGTATTAGTCAGTAATAAATCAGCAGATTTTAGGGGAGCACAGACACATTAATTTAGCTATCGCTAGTGGGTAATGCCGGACGTAAGAAAGCATTTTACCCCTCCTCAAAACATAGTTACAAAATAGTTTCTAACTGGAATTCGGTGATTACTTCCAAGTAAAGTATAACCCACTATACTTTACAAGATAAAGTGTGGGCTCTACGAGGTAGTAGCGTTCTCCCTTCCTACTGGGAGAACTGCTATTTTTCTGCGCCTATTATCCGGCTAGAAAAACCTCCGACGGGCTATTGCATAGCGAGCGCATCTCATGCAGAACTCTACCCGAGAGGGGCAAGCTAGTGTTAGCTTAACCACAAAAAAATGAATTCAACTATTAGAATGCATTTTTTTCAATCGATCTTCAGCAATAGGCTGAAGAATATAAGGGAAAGCAGGGTCACTCATATCAACAATAACCTTATCTAACGTTTTCATAATCATTTCTCCGAACCTCTAAGATTTTGTTGTTTCTGCCAATTTGACTTGATATATTCTTTAATAAAAAGCGTATTCCTTTCAGTTAGAAGTTCGAACCAGCCAGCTGGTGCTTCCTCAGACATGCAATAATCTGCAAAGTCTTTTAAATGCATAATTTCATTTTCAGAAATAAAAGCCAACATATCACGTAAGGCTTGGCGTTTATCGCCAGTAGAAAGAGCTAAGCAACTCTCTAAATCAAAGCCTCCAAAGGTCTCAAGGTTCTGTTGCAAAGTTTTCCAAAAAATCTATTTTAGTGTAAAGATTGAGAAAAAAGACAGAGAGGACAGAGTAACGAATCATTTTAAAGGCAAACAATTCAAAAAAGACGTCATTATTGTCGCTGTTGGTTACTACCTGCGTTACAATCTAAGCTATCGTGAAGTTCAGTAATTGTTATATGATCGTGGAATAAATGTTTGTCATACTACGATTTATCGTTGGGTGCAAGAGTACAGCAAAGTCCTCTATTATCTTTGGAAGAAGAACAATAGACAATCCTTCTATTCATGGAAAATGGACGAAACCTATATCAAAATTAAGGGACGTTGGCATTATCTTTATCGTGCAATTGATGCGGACGGCTTAACCTTAGATATCTGGTTACGAAAGAAACGGGATACGCAAGCAGCCTATGCTTTCTTAAAACGACTCCATAAACAGTTTGGTGAGCCGAAAGCAATTGTGACCGATAAAGCACCTTCTCTTGGCTCCGCCTTTAGAAAGTTACAGAGTGTGGGTTTATATACTAAGACAGAGCACCGAACTATGAAGTATCTCAACAATTTAATAGAACAAGACCATCGACCTATTAAACGACGAAATAAATTTTATCAAAGTCTCCGTACAGCCTCTTCCACGATTAAGGGCATGGAGACCATTCGAGGAATATATAAAAAGAACCGAAGAAATGGAACGCTCTTCGGCTTTTCGGTGTCTACTGAAATCAAGGTATTAATGGGAATAACAGCCTAAGATATTTGGAGTTCAGAGAGGGCGCGTTTGATTTTCAAACTTCGCAACAGAACCATTTTAACTATCACGAACTATTTTTAATCACTTTCAAAAAATTAATTCTGCAATAACTCCGGTGAAATTTTCCCAGCATTTAATTCAACAATTTTTCCCGATTGATTATAAACAACCCACTCGCATAGGTTGACGATATGGTCCCCGATCCGTTCTAATAAACGATCAATCATCAAATAACTGGACCCCCGTTCAGCGGTTGTCTCTTGGGATTCAATCGCACTGGTCACAGCCTTCCGAATATCGATATACTGTTGATCGATGTTTAAATCTTTTTCAGCACCTTTACGAGCCTGCCGTTCATCACGATTAACATAGGCATCCATGACTTGCTCTAACATCTTTCGAATGTCACCGGCCATTTTACCAATTTGTTTTTCAATCTTGACATCGTTTTTTTGATCGCTCGTGTTCAGCGTTTCGCGGGCAATGTTGACAGCATGATCCCCAATGCGCTCTAAATCTGAACTGGCCTTTAGAATACTAATAATTTCTCGAAAATCAGACGCCACCGGTTGTTGAAGGGCGATTAATTTAAGGGCTTCTTTTTCAAGAAAAATTTCCTCACTGTTTGTCCGCTGGTCGTCATCGATGACCTGCTGGGCCAATTTTTTATCATACTGAGTAAAGGCTGAGGTCGCCTGATAAATTTGTTCGCTAATGTTAATCCCCATCTCCATAAATCGCCCGTGCAATTTTTTGAGCTCATCTGAAAATAATTCTCTCATCTCATTTCCCCCTACCCAAATTTCCCATTTAAATAATCACTAGTTTCTTGCCGGTCTGGTCGTATGAATATTTTTTCTGTATTATCAAATTCAATTAAATTACCGTTTAGAAGAAAAGCCGTTTTATCAGAAATGCGAGAAGCCTGTTGCATATTATGGGTCACAATGATGATGGTATAGTCACTCCGAATTGCGGCTAGTGTATCCTCAATTTTAGCGCTTGAGATCGGATCCAATGCGCTAGTTGGCTCATCCATTAAAATAATATCTGGTTCGACCGCTAGCACACGTGCCACACAAATTCGCTGTTGCTGACCACCTGAAAAGGCCAGCGCACTTTTATGCAACGAATCTTTAACCTCATCCCAAATTGCAGCTTGTTTGAGGGTTGTTTCCACCCGTTCATCAAGACGCCGCTTATCTTTCACACCCTCTAAACGCAGGCCATAAACGACATTTTCATAAACCGATAACGGAAATGGGTTGGGTTGCTGAAACAGCATGCCGACTCGTTTACGTAGATTAACGACATCCGTGTTAGGCGAATAGATATCTTGCCCGTTCAACTTCAGACTCCCAGTCACTGTTGTATTAGGAATCAGATCGTTCATTCGATTTAAACACCTGAGGTACGTTGACTTACCACACCCCGATGGTCCAATCAGGGCAGTAATTTCGTTTTTTTCAAAATTCAAATTAATCCCATGGAGTGCCTCAGTTTCGCCGTAATACAAATGGACATCTTCAGTAGTAATCACCCTGCTCATTGCCAGTCCTCCTAACCAAAATTCCCAGAAATATAATCTTCAGTGGCCCGCACATGGGGATTCGTAAACACATTTTCCGTTTCATCATACTCAATAACATGGCCCATATGCAAAAACGCGGTATAGTCACTAATTCGGGACGCTTGTTGCATATTATGCGTCACAATAATAATGCTGAACTGATTGCTCAGTGTTTTTAGTGTCTCTTCTAACTTAGCCGTTGAAATTGGATCCAGCGCGCTTGCCGGTTCATCCAGCAGTAAAATATCTGGCTTCATTGCAATTGAGCGTGCAACACAAAGCCGCTGAGCCTGCCCACCTGATAATGCCAGTGCACTTTGATCTAGCTTATCCTTGACTTCGTCCCACAAGGCAACACCTTTAAGACTCGTTTCTAGTCGCATTTCCAGTTCATTTTTATCCGTCATGCCGTTTTTTTTCAGGGCAAACGTCAAGTTCTCTCGAATGGACTTGGCAAACGGATTTGGTCTTTGAAATACCATTCCAATATGTCGGCGAAGCTCATAAACGTTGATTTTGGGGTTATTAATATCCGTATCGCGGTACATAATTTGACCGCCGACCGTGGCAATTTTATCGTTCATCCGATTAAAGCACCTCAGATACGTCGATTTTCCGGAACCGGATGCGCCAATCAGTGAGGTGATTTTATACCGGGGGAAATTTAAATCAGCAGCATGAATCACATGATTCGTTCCATACGAGACTGTTACCTGTTTCGCCGAAAGTGTGGATTCTTTCTGTGGATTAATAATATAGGTTTCATCTAAATTATAATTTTTCATTCTCTCACCTTTATTTTGTGGCCGTCATTTTACGATACGTATAACTTCCGAGTGCCCGAGCACCTAAATTAAAGATCAAAATGACAATAATTAGAACCGCTGAGGCTCCACTTGAAATTTGGTGGGCATCTGGTGTCACCCCTTCAGTATTCAATTTCCAAATATGCACCGCTAACGTTTCTGCCGGTCTCATAGGGTTCAAAAAGCTCGTCGGGCTGAGCGGATTAAAGTTCAAATAGTCCACTACCGGGGCACTTTGCCCAGAGGTATAGATCAAAGCAGCCGCCTCGCCGAAGACCCGGCCAGCACACAAAATAATTCCCGTGATGATTCCTGGTACTGCCGCTGGTAGTATAATTCCTGTCACGGTTTTCCAACTCGATAGTCCTAATGACATTCCAGCTTCACGCTGTAGATTTGGTACCGTCCGCAAGGACTCTTCAATTTGACGAGTTAGCAGCGGTAAGTTGAAAAAAGTTAGTGCAATCGCACCAGCCAAGATAGAGAACCCAAACCCGAATTTAATGACGAACAGGAGGTAGCCAAACAGACCAACGACCACTGATGGCAGTGAGCTTAACACTTCAATCATTGTTCTGATAACATTAGTAATCCAGTTATCACTCGCATACTCGGATAAATAAATTCCCGCACCCAATGCGATTGGGAAAGAAATCAACAATGTCAAAATTAACAGGTACAGCGAATTAAATAATTGATCCCGAATACCACCACCCGCACTAAATGCTTGTGCTTCCGCTGTGATAAAGTGCCAAGAAATATTCGGTACGCCATTAAATAGAATGTACCCAATCAGGCCGATTAAAATTAATACCACAATCGCAACGAGTCCAAATATTGTACCAGTTGCAATCTGATTTGATCGTTTAGGATTCATACTTATGCTTCCCCCAATTACCAATAACTCTAACAACAAGGTTAAAGACTAACGACATGAGTAACAAGATCAACGCTAATGACCAGAGCGCATTATTTTGCATCGTCCCCATGACTGTATTGCCAATTTGAGTTGTTAACTGACTTGTCAGCGTTGACGACGGTGAGACTAAGCTCGTTGGCATTAACACCGCATTACCAATCACCATTTGTACAGCTAGCGCTTCGCCGAATGCCCGCGCCATGCCAAAGATGATTGCCGTTAAAATTCCAGGAGTCGCCGTTTTCAGAACCACTTTTCGAATTGTTTGCCAACGGGTCGCCCCTAATGCTAATGAGGCCTGCCGGTAATGAACGGGCACTGCTCGTAAGCTATCAACAGATAACGAGGTCACCGTTGGTAAAATAATGACAAACAATACCAATGTGCCAGATAAAATCCCAAACCCAGTGCCGCCGAAAATATGGCGTACTGTTGGTACAATCACTGATAATCCGACAAACCCATAGACGACAGATGGAATACCAACTAGCAACTCTGTTACAGATTGAAGTAACTTGGTCCCTCGTTTAGGTGAGATTTCGGTCATGAAGACGGCCATGCCGATCGCGAACGGTGTGGCTACAAGCGCTGCTAAAATTGTGACACCAAATGATGTGACAATCATTGGTAACGCGCCGACTTCTGGATTTCCGTGACTATCAAGCACCCCCGGATTCCAATTTGTACCCGATAAAAATTGCCCCAGCTTAACATGGTTCTGTGTAAAAGTGGCAATTCCACGTGAAGTAATAAAGTACAAAATGCAGCCGACCAATACTGTGATAAGGCCAATACATAAGTAACAAATTGTTTTTCCGAAATAATCTTCGCGTGTCGCTTTAGATGATTTCATCAAATGCACTTGAATATTATCTTTATCCATCGTAACCCTCCTAGAGCTTGCCGTTTTGGGGTATTGCAGCTATTTCTTAATTCTTATTATCGGTAACATTGTTGTTCGCATCCTTAGATACCTTCATATCGTGAATGCTAATATAACCCATTTTTTTCACTAACCCCTTTTGCTGTTTCTTCGCGACAATATAGTCTAGAAATTCTTTGGTTGCTTTATTTGGTTGACCCTTAGTATACATATGTTCATATGACCAAATTTTCCAGTCATTTGTTTCTACATTCGCATCGGTTGGTTTCACATTGTCAATTGAAAGTGCTTGAAGCGAATCGTTAACGTATGAGAAAGCTAAGTAACTAATTACGCCTGGGGTTGTTGAGACAATTTTTTGAACCGTTCCGCTAGAATCTTGTTCTTGAGATTTGACGGCCGTTTCACCGTTCAAAACGGCTGCTTCAAACGTGGCACGGGTTCCACTACCTTTAGCCCGGTTAACGACCGTAATTTTTTCGTTTTTACCACCTAATTGTTTCCAGTTGGTAATCTTGCCTGTAAAAATTTGTTTTAGCTGGTCCATCGACACATTCTTAACACCAACGTCCTTGTTAACGACCGGGGTCATTCCAACAACGGCAACTTTGTGGTCAACTAACTTGCTTGCTTTAATACCACTTTGTTGTGAAGCAAAAATATCAGAATTACCAATTTGAACGGATCCCTCTTGGACTTGACTTAATCCCGTCCCCGATCCGCCTCCTTGAACGGAAATGTTAACGCCTTTGTTCTGAGATTGATAATTAGATGCAGCCTTTTCAACTAATGGTTGTAGTGCGGTTGAGCCAACCGCCGTGATCTTGGCTGACGATGAGGAACTACTACTATCACTCCCACCACCATTACCACATGCCGATAAACCAATCGTTACGACTCCCAACGCTGCAACTGTTGCAAAAAATCTCTTCTTATTCATCATTCTGATCTCCCTTTCAAATGATTACTGGTTGTCTGAACTTGGTACATTCTTAATATAAACAACGAACGTAAATATCTAGTCATATTTATGTAAAAAAGATGTAAATCATTTTTCTACCACCAAGCCCACGATTTTGACCGTGCATCCACACAAAAAGGGACTGAACAAAAAGTAAATTTCTGTTCGGTCCCTAAACTTTCATCTATTGATACCACACCACTTGAGATCATCTGAGTAGTTCTTTGTAACCTATTGATTCAGCTCTTGTTCCGAGTTATTCAATAATGTATGCAACATTTCTAGATCTGATTTACCTGGGTTAAGCTCAACTAATTCCCCAGTTCGACTATAAACGATCCATTCTGACAAGTTAACAATGTGATCACCAACCCGCTCTAATAACCGTGATACCATGAGGTAACTAGAACTGGCCGTAATCGTTTTAGCATCCTGCCGCATTGCGGCGGTGATGCTGTCGCGTACTAAAATATACTGTTTATCGACTTCCAAATCAGCGGCAGCCCCTTCACGCGCGACTTTTTCATCTGCTTGGGCATACGCATCCAATACTTTTTCTAGCATGCTCCGAACTGAAGCCGTCATCTCGGCAATGGCATTTTCAATTCCCACAACCCGTTGACTACCACTAGCGCGAATCGTTTCGCGTGCAATATTAACGGCATGATCGCCGATTCGTTCCAAATCTGAACTGGCCTTTAAAATACTAATAATTGAACGAAAATCATCCGCCACAGGCTGCTGTAACGCCATTAAATTCAACGCCTGAACTTCCAACCCAGTTTCTTCTTCATTAGTAGTTTGATCTTGTTCTATTACATGTTGTGCGAGCTCCTTATCGTGGTCAATAAACGCCTTTGTTGCTTGATAGATCTGTTCACTGACGTTAATTCCCATTTCAATAAAGTGCCACTTTAGCTTTTTTAATTCATCCGAAAATAATCCGTCCATTGAGACACCCTCCATTATTACAGTATGATCCAGTTAAACGTTACTGCTATTATACCCATACTAATGTAAAGATTATGTAAATATCTGGACATAAATTTAATTTTATGCCATTAATAATGGGTAGACTAGTTTTAATGTTTTGTTTATGTGATTAGAAATTCGGCTCATTATTGGAGGAGTCACTTTGATTAAGCATTTATTATTAATGACGAAACAGTTACCACTATTCATTCCAATCAATGCCTATTGCAACGAACAAAATTGGTTCGTTCACAACACAACCAGTTCTGACGAAGCGTTAACGATTCTAAAAACGCAAACTGTGGCGGCTGTGCTATGGGATACGACATCGGTTGACTTTAATGAGACACTCACGGCGATATCACATATGCGTGAAAAAGTAATGATCCCCATTATTATGCTCGCTAAAGAGCGCAACCCAGAACAGATACAACAACTATTTCACCACCATGTCGATGACTACCTAGTTGAACCCTTTGATTACCCAGAGATCATTGCAATTCTCAAACAACGATTTTGGTTATATGATCAGATCACTGATGCTAATACTGAGTCAACTGACACTGCTCACCAAACGGTTGAACCGTCAGCCCCCAAGCAACTCACCTTCAATAACCTCACCATTGATCTTCAGCACTATCGGGTATTGCGAGATGATCAGGATCTAGGACTCACCCCGAAAGAATTCAAACTACTCCACTACCTAATCCAACATCCTAATCAAGTTCTTAGTCGGGAACAACTATTACAGGGCGTCTGGGATTACTATATCTTAGGTAACTCACGAATGGTCGATATTCACATCAGTCATTTACGCGATAAAATTGAGCCAGATCCTCAAAATCCAATCTGGCTTCAAACCGTCCGTGGCTTCGGTTACGTTCTTAAAAACTAAAAAAAGGCCCAAAAGCTTTCTGCCTAAAAAATCCACCCACTACAGCATCATTTTTAAAGGACGTGAAAACTTTTGAACCCTATAGATAATAATATAAAATTTGCGCTCAGTATTAAAGATAAAAATGTATTTTTTTATAAATACCAATACCAAATAATTAAATCAAGACATGCAAAAGTGTTCTCGACAATCGTTAAAATTCATCAGGAAAGCTGCGATTACTGTGGCTTCTCCAGTTTTAGTCACAACGGACACTACGTGTCCCGAGTAACTTATTTAACGGCTAATGCCAGTGAACCAGTTTACTTGGAACTCCATAAAGAACGGCTGATCTGTAAAAATTGTGGCCGGTCATTTATGGCGAATTCCGATATCGTCGATAAAAACTGTTGTATCTCTAAGGCGACCCGACAGAAGATATTGATGAATTTAAAGGATGATCGAACTCAGACTAGTATCGCAATTGACGCTGGAGTTTCATCCAGCACTATCTGTCGCTATTTAGATAACTATGATGATTTGTTTCATCGTAATCTCAATTATCTACCCGTTCATCTTGCGATGGATGAATTTAGAGGTGTTGGCGGCAAACTTCATTTCATTTGTATTAACGGTAATGGCGTGCATGAGATTCAACAAATCCTTCCAGATCGATACAAGAATAGTATCATTGAGTATTTCAAGCAATTTCCAGAAAGCGTACGAGCACGGGTGAAGACAGTTACAGTGGATCTGAATAGTTATTATCAAGACATTGCCAAATTAATGTTTCCCAATGCCAAAATAGTTATTGATCGCTTTCATATTATCGCTAAGATGACCCGTGCATTCAATCAAAGTCGTGTTCAAACTATGAAAAAATACAATAAACAATCTGCCGAATATCGAACGTTAAAATTCTCATGGCGGCTTTATTTGAAATACGCTAAAAATTTAGACGAAAAACAATTATTTTATGATCGCCATCTTCGAAAACAACTCACACAATTAGAACGAGTGGAAGAAGGGCTGGCGGTTAGCCCTGAGTTAAAGGCATCATACGAATCAATGCAAAACATCATGAAAAGTCTCAAAGATCACGATAAAGATGGCATCGTTAATTATTTGTACAACACTCAAAACTCAAGTCGACAGATGAAAGAAATTTTTCGTACCTTCAAAAAAAATCTGGAAGTAATTTTGAATGCGAGTGAAACAGGCTATTCAAATGGTCCGGTAGAAGGCATGAACAGAATGATTAAGCAAATTCAACGAACTGCGTTCGGATTCCGTAACTATCATCATATGATTTCACGCATTAAACTGCGCCAAATGAAGACTAAACCAGATAAAAAAGCAGAGTTGAAAGTCGCATGACTTTCAACTCTGTAAAAGCTATCTATCAACAGGATTTGACAAAGAGCCCCGCCTTTAGAAAGTTACAGAGTGTGGGTTTATATACTAAGATAGAGCACCGAACTGTGAAGTATCTTAACAATTTAATAGAACAAGACCATCGACCTATTAAACGACGGAATAAATTTTATCAAAGTCTCCGTACAGCCTCTTCCACGATTAAGGGCATGGAGACCATTCGAGGAATATATAAAAAGAACCGAAGAAATGGAACGCTCTTCGGCTTTTCGGTGTCTACTGAAATCAAGGTATTAATGGGAATAACAGCCTAAGATATTTGGAGTTCAGAGAGGGCGCGTTTGATTTTCAAACTTCGCAACAGAACCTGGTTGTTTAACCAGGCAATTTTTCATTCGAATAATCCCTTCTGCTGGCGCTAATTATTCAGTGCAAAAGTATGCTAGAATTATAGGTGACAGACATTATTACGTGAGGTATTTGTATGGCAAGAACAATTACAGTAATTGGAAGCATCAATGTCGACCATATTTTGCAGATTGAACATAACCCGGAACCAGGAGAAACCATCAAAGCGAACCAAATCTCGCTAGCAGCCGGCGGTAAAGGGGCAAACCAGGCTGTGGCAAGCGTCCGAATGGGCTGCAACACCAACTTCATCGGGGCCGTCGGTACAGATGCCGAGAGCAAGTTCATGCTCCAAGAACTGCGACGAAACGGTATCAACACGGCTGGAATCACCAAGATGGACTACGAGACAACGGGGCAAGCATTCGTCCTCGTTCAAGAGGCCGGCGAGAACTCTATCATTGTGAATAGTGGCGCCAATGCCCAACTCTCACCTAAAATGATTACCGCAAACGAGCATTTTATTACAAACGCCGACTTCGTCCTCGCACAATTAGAGACACCGGAGAAAACCACGATTAAGGCGTTTGAGCTGGCCAAGGAACACGGGGCAAGTACCCTCTTGAACCCCTCACCAGCAAGCCCACTTTCTGCGGCACTCCTCAAATTGACTGATCTAGTAATCATGAACGAACCAGAGGTTAAGCGAATCACCGGTATTAAAGAGACCGATCCCGCTTCCTTAACCGAAATGGCCCGCTTCTTCCACAATCAAGGTGTCAAAGTTGTCATCATTACACTCGGTGAACGCGGCTCCTTCTCCTCTAACGATGGTCAGGAAATCGCCGTACCCCCAGTGAAAGCACACGAGATCGATCCCACCGGAGCTGGCGATGCCTACATCGGTGCTCTCGTCACCCACGTCAAAAGAGACTATAGCAATCTAGCGGAAGCACTGCTGTATGCAAGCCACGCCAGCGCATTGGCTGTCCAACAGTTAAGTGCATTTCCTGCCATGCCGACCAAAGAAGAGGTCGAAGCATCAATTGCCCGCCAACAGTAAGAACTTTTGCAGAACATTTTCACATCCGCAATTATTCTTTTTATTTTGCGCGAAAATAGACTAGAATAGAGGTTAACTAAAATAATCGAGGGCTTAATTATGACAAATGAACAAGTTCAAGCCGTAACAATTGCCGGAAACGACTCCGACGGCAGTGCTGGGATGCCTGCAGACCTCCACGCTTTCTTCGCTCGACATGTCTATGGTATGGGAATTCTCACCGCCGCTGTTGCTGGTAATTCCCACAGCATCGCTGCCGCAGAGGTAATGCCACCGGATTTCATCGCCAAACAATTCGAAATGCTTGCTGCCGACTTTCACATTAAGGCGGCAAAGACTGGCATGCTGTCTGACAGTAGAACAATTGAGGTGGTCGCGGATAATCTCAACAAATACGACTTCGGGGCGATTGTGATTGATCCCGTAATTATCACGAAGCACGGTGCAATGCTCCTCGAAGAGGCGGCATATGAGACCTTTAAGAAACGCCTAATCCCCTTAGCAACGGTCATCACACCGAACTTTTACGAGGCACAGAAGTTGACGGAGATGGAGTTGGCTAATCCACAGGAAATCGAAGCTGGTGCCACGTTGCTCCAATCTCTGGGGGCTAAAAACGTGCTGATTAAGGGGCGCCATGATTCGAGGAGCCAAGAGAAAGTCAGTGACTACCTGCTTTTAGCGGACGGATCGGGCATGTGGTTCACTGAGCCTTACGTGGAAACCGACCGCGTCAACGGTACCGGAGACACACTCTCCGCCGTCATCGCTGCCGAGCTAGCCAAAGGCAACGACGTCGCTAACGCCATCTCCATCGCAAAGAAATTCGTTCATGAAGCAATCGCAAACGAGATTAACGTCGGCCACCAATTTGGCCCAATCAACCATTGGGCAGGCATGAATTACTTCGAACAGTAACTTTTATGCTATAATTCTAGGATATTATTTGCAGGAGGCACAGCCTTGAGCGAGACTATTAGAATTGCATATCTATACGAAGACCTAATGAACACCTATGGCGATTCGGGTGACGTGAAGATTCTACGATATTTATTGAACAAAAAAGGTTATGAAGTTGAGGTGGAAAATATCTCCTTAGACGACGAGTTTGACACTGACCAGTTCGACTTCGTCTTCTTTGGCGGTGGCCAAGACTATGAGCAGACCGTCGTGGCGCAGAATTTACCTCGCATGAAAGAGGAACTAGCGGACTACATTGAGAATGGTCAGCCAATGCTTGCTATCTGTGGTGGCTATCAACTCCTTGGTACGCATTACAAGATGGTCGATGGCACGACGATTCAGGGATTGGGTATTCTGCCGCTTCACACCGTTTTCAAATCCGACAAAAGAATGATTGGCGACACGAAATTCATGACCGAATGGGGTGAAGTTCAGGCATTTGAGAATCACTCGGGTCAGACCTTCTTCGATGACCCCGATAAGTTGCATCCCCTAGGCACCATGATTGAAGGCTACGGCAATAATCCAGTGGACGGGCAGGAAGGAATGCGCTACAAGAACACTGTTGGTTCATATGCTCACGGCCCAATTCTGAAGAATCGGAACATTGCAAACGCATTTGTGGAGATGATTCTAGAACGCCACCAGACACGTAGCAAAAGGTTAGACAAGGCCGGCGCGGCTAGTTAAGTCCACTCATTCTCCATTGACACTGCGTGATTCTTCGTCTAGAATGACAACAATACAAAATTTAATGTACAAACCTTTTAATTGTTTCCAGAGAGAGCAAAATGGTTCGTCCTAATTTTAAAGTCCCCCTTCTTCAGGTGACTTCTCTTGAAGTACGGCATTGACTCAATCGGAAACGATTAAGCGGTGCCGTTTTTTTTGATGAGAAGGAGAAATTATTCATGCCACATAATCGTCTTGCCGTTCAATTACCCGGTTTAAACCTGAAGAATCCCGTCATGCCATCAAGTGGAACGTGTTGGTACGGCCAGGAATTTGCTCAGAGATACGATCTTAACCAACTTGGCGCGCTCGTCATTAAGTCCACCACGCTAGAACCGCGTGCTGGTAATCCCCTGCCAAATGTGGCCGAGACCTCCGGCGGCTGGCTCAATGCCATCGGCCTGAAAAATGTCGGTGTTGCAGAAACAGTCTCCGAGAAGCTCCCCTGGTTGGGACACAACTTTCCGGAATTACCAATCATTGCCAGTGCTGCCGGTTTCAGTCAGGCGGAATACGTCTCGGTCGTCGAACAATTGACGCAGTCACCCACGGTCGCTGCCATCGAGCTAAACCTATCATGCCCAAACGTCGATCATGGTGGGCTCGCGATGGGGACCGAACCTGTGGTAGTTGAGGCCCTCACCCGCGCATGTGTAGAAGTATCTAAAGTACCGCTCTACGTCAAACTAACCCCTAATATTACGGACATCACGGCAATTGCAGTGGCAGCAGAACGCGGTGGTGCAGCCGGTCTTACTATGATTAATACGCTCAGTGGCATGGCGATTGACCTAAAGAAACGTAAACCAGCTCTGTCAAATATCACTGGTGGATTATCAGGAGCCGCCCTCAAGCCGATTGCTCTTGCCATGATTCACCGTGTGCGACAGGTAACTAGCCTGCCCATTATTGGTGTTGGAGGAGTAGAAAGTGCAGCAGACGTTCTTGAGATGTTGTTGGCCGGCGCTAATGCAGTTCAGGTAGGCGCGGCAAATTACCATGATCCCCTTGCTTGTCCAAAGATTATTGCTGCACTACCGGTCGTCATGGATTATTACCACATAGAATCACTTTCTGAGCTTACGCCGATTAATGAGCATTAGCAGCAAAAAATCCGTCGTTAGTTGATTAATTCAACAGCGGCGGATTTTACAGTTGGTTTACAGTTGGTTTTCTTAAATTTAGTTGGTTTTAGTAAAGTTAAATATACTTAATGGTTAATTCACCAAAGGCACTAGAACCAGAAATATTCACGACTGGCCCCTGCTTGGTCTGCTTCGCCCCCCTTTCATCAAGTGAGCCAAACGTCGAATTGGCAGTGATCCGCACATCCCATTCTCTGGGCATATAGAGATCAACGTCGCCGAACTTGTTCGTCACAATAATGTTCAGCTCTGTTGGAATTTGAACTTGATCAAAGTAAACGGTCGTCTCACCTAGCGTGTTATTAATATTCACCTGTTCCAAGCGATCCGACTTCAGATAACGGACCGTACTATTCAGCTGACTGTTAATCACAATCTTTCGTTTGCCCGTATTCTTATAGCGTGCCTCCGCCTCAGATTCACCGACTGTGGGTTCTTGCTCATCCTCGGTGTCTTTTACGTTATCTTGTGCCGGCTCATGATGGACTTCTGTGTACTCACCATCAACAACGCCATCAACGACATCTTCCACGAAATCAGAGACTGACTTCTTAAGTTTCTTGTCCGGCCGAGAGTAGACCACGCGCTCGTTCTCATCGTCATCGTGAACGTGGGTCACATTCACGTGAGTCCCCCAATTCGAGGAGTTTTTGTGGAAAATTAACGAGAGACCGATTGAGAGCAGCGTTGCAGCGCCAAGGATTGTCCACGGGGACAGCGCCTCAATTCCGAGCGGCTTAGCAAAGATAATGGCTACGACCGCGACTGGGAAAATCATTCCAGGAAACGAGCCATAAACCAGACTTTTCACAAAAATCACTACGGCAAAGCCAATCGCCACAATCGTCCAGAAACCGAGCTCATATGTAATTAGTCCCATCTTACTTGCAACAAGAAGTGCGGCCCCTATTAAAAACAAAATTCCCCAAAACCATCTTTGATGATTCCGCATTTTCCTTACCTCCACTTTCCTAAACGATCTTGTAGCATTTTATAGTACCGTCGCGACGCATATACTTGCTTATACGAATCATAGAATTGAATCAAGCAATTGGAGAGTGAACGATTAAGTGAGAGAATCTTAGTGACGTTCACAATCGTTGACTTCGATATGCGAATAAATTGTTGCGGGAGTTCCGATTCCAGTTGATAGAGACGCTCGTGCACCTCATACGCATCATCGGCAACGTGGGCAACTACTGCCCGCTCCTCCGTTTCAAAGAAGAGAATTTCATCCAGATGGAGGTAATATTGCGTTGTGTCCTTGAAGAACAGCAGCTTCTTCTGCTCTGCCGCATTCTCTTCAATCACCTGCTGCAGGTGTCGCACCTGATTGTTGTATTCCTTCGCCTTAATCACTACTTCCGGCTCCACAATATTAGAATCAATTTCGACTCGCACGTGCATCCCTATCACCTCCTCCCGTAACTATAGTAGACCATGTTTTACCGCCTAAGGAAATACTTCTCGTCTAAGCGGTCGTCCTGAGTGTCCAAGTTGCACTTTTTCACTCACCAAAATAATGTCTTTGTCTGAATTCTATCATTCTTGTCTAAGAGAAGGTAGTAAATATCCCGTTGTCTTAGAAGGTTGGCTTCATTTATTTCCTTATCTGGTATACTGACATTAAACAGACTAAAGGTGGGATGATCCATGAAAGAATTACAAGTGAAATTCGTGCGGCACGGCCAAACCTTCTATAACTTAATGCATAAGATGCAGGGCTGGTCAGACGCACCACTGACCGACCGTGGAATTGCCGATTTACGAAAAACTGCGCAAGGGCTCAAGCAAATCCACTTCGATGCATTCTATAGCTCTGACCTAAAGCGTGCGATGGACACGGCAGAGATTATCATGCAGGCAAATACCGCTAGTGATCCCGACCTTCAATTACAGACTGATGCTAACTTTCGTGAGGTGGGCTTTGGTATCTTCGAAGGTATTGACGACCAGATTGTTGGCCGAAAAGTTGGCCACCCATTCGGTTTCGATAACTTCAACGATTTCATTAAACAAGCAGGCATCAACCAGGTCAGAGATGCAACCAAAATTGCTGACTCTAGCGGCTTTGCCGAGTCTTCTACGGACGTCTATCACCGCATGGCCGCCGGCTTTCAGGATTTACTTGAGCAAAACGCCACCGGCAGCACCATTCTGGTTGTTACACACGGGGGATTCATCCGCATGCTCGGCGAGAAGTACGCCACTAAGGCCCAACTTGCCGCTACCAACTTACCCGAAAACGGCAGTGTCACAACAGTATTACTAACAGACCAACATGTCCGAGTCTTAGATTTCGCCCGGCACAACGATCAGTTAGATACAGATCAAGCAGTTTAAACAAATAAAAGCCACCCCTTTGGGGTGGCTTTTATGATTAGAAATTATTAGTAATCGTAATTATTGAGATAATAGCTGAGCGGCTTATTTCCTTGCTTGACCGCTTCGGCCAAGCCCTCATAGTGACCCAAGAAGTCCTTAGCTGATTCTAGAGACCCCTTTGGTCGCTTATTCAACCTCCGCGCAACCATGCCAATTTCTCCTGACGTCCAAGCATGGCTCAGTTTAAATTGGAGCTGAACCCGTCTCCTGCGGTCGACTAATCTATCCGCAGCAGTTGCTTGCCCGAGTAGGAGCAGAAGTTGAGCTCGCTTGCCAATTTCTACTGCTGCCTCCGGCTGACCGGTGGCGACATCTAGCAATAACTGCCAACTACGATACTTAATCTGGCTATCATCAGGGAGTGACTGCAGCTGCTCTTGATAGTTCTCTAATACCCTTTGGGCTGCCGTAGTATTCCCCTGCACCAACAGATGAAAGTTTAATGCCTGATTAAAGTAGATAGATTGCAAACACGGATTCTGCAACATCACTGGTTGCTCTACTTCCTTCGTCAGGCGCTTCAGAATCAGCCCTTGCTCGTACTTTGGAAACTTATCCAAATTCTGAACGAATAGCTCAACCTGTGCCTGCGATAATTTGCTCGTCGCGTCTAGTTCATCCATCAGGAAGTCGACGTCTCGTTCCGCCAGGTCCTCAGGGAGATTGAGGATGGCTAAAATGGCTAGCCGCACTCTGTGCTTATCACTTGAGAAACGATTCTTACTATAGAATGTCCTGCTATTTGCTAGCGGAAATTGCTGGTTCAAGAGTTGGTGCTCGACTTCCATCAACTCTTGATCTTTTGGAGTAGAATCTGTAACTGGCATGTTCAAGCGCCTATTTAGCTCCTCCGCAGTGATCCTTAAGCGCTGCAGTATTGCCAAGAGAACCATTCCTTTGATATCAGCATCATCCTGTTCGAAGCGAATGGCCTGTCTTTTGCTAATCAGTCCATCGTAAAGCTCTGGTTGGGTGAGCCGTCGCTCCTCACGTAGTTGTTTAATCACTTTGCCTAGGGCCATGGTTATACCTCCAGTTATGTGACGCTACTGTCACTTATTAACTCCAGTATACCATGAACATTTCCTTAATTCTCGCGTATTTTTGCACTACCTCCACCCTTCTCTTTGAGCTTGCGTGCAGCGTTCTCGGCTTTCTCTAACCGCGAACTCATCCGGAGGTACGCAATGAAATGGAAAACAATGCCGGCAACAATTAGCGCAGCACTCACATAGACTGACCAAAAGGTCGTGATGATTGCCAGACCATAGATTGAAACACTTTTGGCTGGATCATGCTTAATCTCATCGAATACGCCCAACTTAATTTGGTTATCGTGAAGCTCATTGTGCCGCCCAACGTATTGGTACATGATGAGAAATGTGAACGAGACAAACATGGCTACCAAGCCATACAGAATCATGGCTACCTGAAGATCAGCAACTCTGCCTGACTGCAGCGCCGCACTCAGAATATATAACGGATAATCGACGAACGTGATGCTAAATAATAAGAGTAAATTCAGCATATTTAGCTGTCGACTGACCCTCGTCAAGTGACTG
The DNA here is from genome assembly GCF_001434555.1 of Amylolactobacillus amylotrophicus DSM 20534. Taxonomy (NCBI): domain Bacteria; kingdom Bacillati; phylum Bacillota; class Bacilli; order Lactobacillales; family Lactobacillaceae; genus Amylolactobacillus; species Amylolactobacillus amylotrophicus. The sequence continues at coordinate 16,868 of NZ_AZCV01000010.1, read as the reverse complement.
AAATAATCATGATGAAAGAGCCAAAGAGTGCCGACGTACAAATAGGCCATCACATATGAGAGAAAAATGGGCCATTGAGCCAGCAATGCAGACGCCAGGTGACCATGGGTAAAGGACAGCATACGAAACTCCAACACCAGAATTGTGATGAGAATTGCAAAGACCCCATCACTAAATGCGTGGAAGCGCCCAAATTCTTTCATATCTACACCCTCTCCATTAAAAAACAATTGTCATCTTCACCCTGATTCTAGCACGTTTGGCAGCTAATATTGGTTCGAAGTGCTTATCGCGTTTTATCTTGGTTGAACTCTTGTCAAACCATGCTAAATAAGCCAAAATAGAATGGTTATTAAATTTCACTTGGGGGGAGTTTTCAATTTTGACACGCAAGGATCCTGTAAAGCTAATCTGGCTGTTTCTCGGCTCACTCATCGTCAACACGGGTATTAGCTTCATCTGGCCGTTGACCACCATCTACATGCACGAGTATTTACACGAACCGCTCACCGTAGCGGCGATGGTACTACTCGTCAACTCAGGTTTCACCGTGCTCGGAAACTTCCTCGGTGGCTTTCTCTTTGATAAGTGGCATCCCTACCAAACGATGATTCTCGGTATCTCCATTTCGGGAATTTCCGCCGGGCTACTCATCTTCTTCCACGGCTGGCCGACCTACGCCATCCTGCTCATTACCATCGGCTTAGGTAACGGTATGGTCAATACGGGCGTCAATTCAACCGCAACCCTCATCAAAAGCAAGCAAACTAGCTATATTTTCAACGTACTATACTTCACCAGCAACCTCGGTCTGGTCTTTGGCTCGCTTATCGTTGGCTTAATCTTGCCGCTTGGCATCACGTATATTTTCCTACTCGCCTTCATCCTCTTCGCCGGTTTCAGCGTGGTCATTGTCCTTGAGTTCAAGGGATTGAATGATGCAAAAGAAGCCGTCAAATCTGGCCGTGAGACCGAGCTCACAGGAGCCGGCACCACTTTTGACAGAACAGGGATTATCTTGGTCCTGGTCTGCCTCTTTGTCTCCTGGATTGCCTACGAGCAATGGCAGAGTAACATCTCGACTTACATGATTAGCCTCGGGATGAGTGTCCGGAGTTACAGCCTACTCTGGACCCTAAACGGCATTCTCATTGTCTTCTTTCAACCGCTTCTCACCCACTTTGACGATTTCTTAACCCAGCACCTACGCGGCCGTCTGTATACAGGATTTATCCTGTTTGCCGTTGCCTTTCTCTTTTTGATTACCGCGACACATTACGCTGCGTTCATGATTGCAATGGCGGTGCTCACAATCGGTGAAATCCTGGCTTTCCCCGCAGTTTCAACCTTCGTCAACGATCGTGCGAGTCTACTTGAGAAGGGGAAATACCAGGGGTTCGTCATGGCGACAGCATCCGCCGGACGCGCCTTTGGTCCCCTAATCGGCGCCCTGGTGATTGAAGCTATCTCCTATCAGTCATTATTTATCGTCGCCGCTGGCCTGGTGCTACTTTCCGTTTTAATCTTCGACGTAGTTAGCAAAAGAAAAACGACTGCCATTACAAAGCAAAATTGATCCGAAATACTACCGCTACAAGCCGTCAGCCGACGGCTTTTTTCTTTAGCGTTTTTTTCGCCAACAAATTAAAAGATAAAATAATTCTTGACTAGTTCTTAATTATATCCTAAGATTACCTCACCTTATTCATTATTTTTTATTATTTAAATCTGCGACTGAACTAGAATTTATAAGGGAATGGAGTCAAATATGGAACAGACAACGACCAAACTCAGTGTAATGAACGTCTTTAAATTTGCGGGTGCTATTATCGCCTTCCTCATTGGCTCCGGCTTCGCCAGCGGGCAAGAGGTGCTCCAATTCTTCACCAATTACGGTTTAAAGGGAATTCTAGGTGTATTCGTGGCGATGACATTATTCGTAGTCTTAGGCGCCGTGCTCATGCGCTACGGCTTTAACCACCGTAATGAGCTCGCTAGTAACGGTATTAGACATTATTGTGGCAAAATCTTTGGTACATTCATGGAATGGTACACGCCATTTTTCTGTTTCCTCATTGGAGTCATCATGGTTTCCGGTGCCGGCGCCACAGTTAATGAGTATTTCGGCTGGCCCAATCTTGTTGGTACCGTCGGGATGACCGTGATTGTGTTTATTACCACCCTCTTCGGGTTCAATCGTCTCATCGATATCATCAGCTACCTGGGACCGCTGACCATCCTCTTCACGATTGTGATCGCTGGGATCTCACTGTTGAAAAACCCTGGTGGCCTCGCTACTGCAGACGATGTTTTAAGAAGCAGCAAGGGGATTATCTACGGTGCCGGCAATCAGAGTTTTTCTTGGGTACTCTCAGCTTTCTTATTCGTCGCCAATAATATTGTGGTTGGCGTACCATTCATCACAGTCCTCGGTAAGTCCGCTAAGAACAAAAAAGAGGCGGTTCTCGGCGGTGTATTCGCCGGAATCGCCCTGATGGCTTCTGCTCTCCTCTTAAATCTCGCGATGTTGAGCGAGATTGGCCAGGTTTTAAAGGTTCAGGTGCCTGTACTCCTCCTCGCTGGCAACATCTCAACAATCATCAGCTTCTTCTTCTCACTGATCCTCCTGGAGGAAATATTCAGTACCGCAGCACCAATGACTTGGACGGTAGCCTACTCGCTGGTTGGCCGTAACGCGTCTAAGAATAAGTACCGCTTAATCATTCTTGCACTGACCATTATCACCTTCGTCATTAGCCAAGTACCGTTCGGCCAATTAGTGGCGGTAATCTACCCGATTACCGGTTATATTGGGGTGATCTTAATCTTCCTGATTATTGGTCGTGAAATTTATGATTTCGTGAAGCACAATCGGTCCACTGAAAACAGCGCAGAATTAGCCGAGAACATGAAAGTAGGTTTAGCAAATGACGCAACAAAAGACAAGTAAGGCCAAGCAGTTCGTTCAGGACGAGAAGCGCTATTTCGCACCTTTTGCCCGGATTCCTTATTACGATTTAGTCATCGACCATGCGCTAGGCAGTACGCTAGTCGATATCGACGGCAAGGAATACCTCGACCTCATCACGAGTGCGAGTGCCATCAATGTTGGTCACCGACACCCCAAGGTAGTTGCCGCGATGCGCGCTCAAGAAGACAAGTTATTGCACTACACCCCCGCCTACTACCACACCGAGCCGGTTGTGCAGCTGGCAAAGAAGCTGACGGAGATTACCCCGGGTGATTTCGACAAAAAAGTAGCGTTTGGCTTATCGGGTTCGGACGCCAATGATGCAATCATCAAGTTGGCACGTGCATACACTAAACGGCCGTACATCATCTCCTTTGTGAACTCTTACCACGGTGCAACTTATGGTTCGATGTCACTTTCGGCACTAAGTCTCAATATGCGCCGTAAGATGTCGCCGTTAGTCCCCGGTATTTTCCATATCCCTTACCCGGATGTATA
>NZ_AZCV01000010.1:0-13285 GCF_001434555.1 Amylolactobacillus amylotrophicus DSM 20534 | reverse complement strand
GCAAATAAAAGTACGGCGGAGGTCGTTGAAGAATGTATCCAAGCCGTTAAAGACCTGTTCGCCACCTACGTGCCAGCCGAGGAAGTTGCTTGCGTCATCATGGAGCCCGTGGCTGGTGATGCGGGGATTGTCGTGCCACCAAAGGACTATGTCGAGGAACTTTACGCCCTTTGTAAGGAGAACGGAATTTTGTTTGCGGTGGATGAAGTCCAACAAGGGATGGGGCGTACCGGTAAATGGTGGGCCATCCAACACTTCGACATCGAGCCAGATTTACTCTCTACGGCGAAGTCCTTAGGCTCCGGCATGCCGATTAGTGCGGTTGTCGGTCGCAGTAAAATCATGGATAGCCTGGAGGCACCGGCACACCTGTTCACTACCGCCGGCAATCCCGTGTGCTGCGCGGCAGCTCTAGCTACCATTGAGGTGATTGAGGAGGAACAGCTTGTCGAGAAGTCGCGTGTTGATGGCGAATATGCGAAGCAGCGGTTCCAAGCAATGCAGTCAGAGTTTGATTTCATCGGTGATGTTCGCGGAATTGGCTTGAATCTCGGAATTGAGATTGTGAAGGACAAGGTGACCCACGAGAAAGATCAGGCCGCTGGCCTCAAGATTATCTATCAGGCCTTTGCCAAGGGGCTCGCGATTATCACAATTGCCAAAAGTGTGCTGAGATTCCAACCAGCTCTCACAATGACCCGTGCGGAGTTAGATCGCGCAATCGATACGCTTCATGAAGTATTTACGGATTTACGGGATAACAAAATCCCGGATGCGCTGGTGGATGAGAACGTCGGTTGGTAAGAGCAAAGCGTGACCGCTTCAGTTAAAGAAAACAGGTATTAAAATACGATGGTTAATCACCGTAAAAAAATTCTCCAATTAGATTTGGGGAATTTTTTGTTGTACTCAACAGCTGATTATGAGTTTAATCGATCTTTCGCGGCGATAGTAAAGGTAACTAAATAAACAGCACAGTAAAACGCCAGCAAATAACTAACCGTAATCGGTTGGTCAAAGTACTGACGTTTGTTGTATAGCTACCCTATCTAATTCTAATCTTCGTCTTCCCAGTGACCCGATTAACTTTCTCCTTGTAGCCAGATTGCCGCGTGATCACGATCGCAGTCAGCCCGAGAATTCCTGCCACCACCGGTGCAACCGCAACCTTAGCCAACGGGATGGCCAGGTCCTTATTATCGTTTAGGATGTCCTGCACCTTATCGGTAAACTCCATGCAATTACCCTGTAATTGGTCTACAGTAGTACGACATTCTTGTGCCAATGAATGACCGTATTCATTCAATTTATCTGTCGTCTCTAAGAGGTGCCGGTGAAACATCTCGTTTGCATCTTTGAAATGCTCAAATCTTTGTTGCCGTGCCTCCATGTGTTTGTCAACCAGTTGCGCGATCTCCTCGGCAGATCGATCCCCATGTGGATGAATGCTCAAGTCCAAAGAATTTTTACTCATATTGTTCCCCCTTTAAAATATAACCGCTTTCAATTAACTCGATTCTACATTTATTTCGCTCCTTTTACCAGAAAAACAGGATACAATTGACACATGTAAGCGCTTCGATTAAGCTTAAGTAAATATCGCAAAAAGGGAGTAAGTTGAAATGAATGATAAAGTTGCTTCAGATACAGTCAAAGATTTGTTGAATATTCGTGCGGTTCAGCTGAGCACTAACCCACCATTTGTTTGGAATGAGGAGATCACAGCGCCAATTTATACGGATAATCGCTTAACTATGGCCTACCCGAGAATTAGAGAGCGCATCACGAAGAATCTGGCCCAACTTGTCAGAGAACAATTTCCAGAGGCGACGGTGATTTGTGGCGTGCCAACGGCAGGCATTGCCTACGCTGCACTAGTCAGTGACCGGCTGGAGCTGCCGTTTATATACGTCCATGCGGATCTAAATCATCATGGGTTAATTCGCGAACTAGAGGGTAAATTGACTGCCGAAGATAAGGTTGTCCTGATTGACGATTTGATTGCGAGTGGCGCTGGTTCAACTAATGCAGCTGCCGCGGTGCGCGAGACTGGTGCGACAGTGCTAGGCATTGCCGCAATCTTCAGCTACCAATTACCTGATGTGGTGCGTCAACTCGAACGCCTTCAACTTAAATTATTTACATTAACCGACTATACTCACCTAATCGAGGAGGCCGTCCTCTTCAGGTTAGTAGATGAAGATTTTAATCTGACACTGAAGTACTGGCACGAGAATCCCACAACTTGGCCGGAGAAATTTGGCGAGTAAAAAGAACAAATTAATTAGCATCGCTTAATAGAATCTATTCCAGAAAAAAGAACCGGCCATGTGCCGGTTCTTTTGTTAACTTAGGAAAATATCGAATATCTAGGACGCTTAATTGACGAAGTAGAAATCGTTGAAATAGTACTTATAGACACGGTAGATGAACTTAGTTTTTCCTTTGACCGTGAACGTCCTGATTGCCTTGCCAGCAGCATCGTACTCGGTGAAGAGGGACTTCTGACCAGAATCAATTAGCACATGTTCACCGATAGTCTGTACACTACTGATAAATGTTGAATATGGCACCGCAATTTGGTCGATCAAAGTGAATGTGCCCTTGTTCTCGTCCACGCGATAGCGATAATAATAGGAATTGTCCATCGATGTGGCGCTTAAGCCGCCAATGCCGTCGTAGTTCTTAAACTCGAAGTCGCTCCGTGAGTCCATCAAACCAGAGTTGTTATTGAACATGTAAACCTCATACACACCTTCCTCGTCCGTTGGCACATACGTGATGGAGTGCTGTCCAGCTTGCGCCGTGAAATCGCCATCCTTGGTCAATACGTCGGCACCCAGCTCAACATCATCCCAGACGGATTCATCCGAAATCGCATATTCTATTTTTGGCTTATCGTTTAACGCACTGATTTTCAGAATCGACGAGGTCTCGCGTGAACTAATGAGAACTGTGTTGTCGTCAATCAATTGGAGGGCATTGGCGTGAATTACATCGTGGTAGCCCTTATTGTTGGTCGACTGATCGAGCCCCGTTGCCTTCTGGTATAAATCCGGTAACAGGTCCTTAAAGTTAACCAGCTCGCTCACCTGACCAGTAGCCGTAGAAATCTTGATGATCCTGTCCTCAACGTACTTATCCTCTTTCTTAGCAGTCAAACTGGTTGCTAAAGCGATAATATTGCCATTACTATCGAGTAGAAAATCGTGGTGGAGCTCGTAGTCAGCATCATATGTATTGTATGTTGCCACGACCTCACCAAGTCTGTTCATCTTCACAATCCGGGCAGCGCTGATTGAGAAGTACATGTATCCTGCATCATCAAAGACTAGCCGCATCTGGTTATAGCTCACGGTTGGAATCTCATTTCTGACATTTCCATCGTTGTCCACCATCGTAATCTGGACAGTCCCGGTACTACGATTGCCGATTAACGCATATAAGCCATCAGATAATTCTTCCTTGCTGGTGCCGTCCTTCACGTCTACTTGGTTCGCCATACCGCTCGTAAGCTTCGTTGGGGTAAATGTAAAAGTGTGTTCCTGCTGCGTACCGTCGGCAAGTGTTGCCGTCATCGTCACCGTATTTTTCTTCCCTGCAATCAAGCCGACCAGGAGGTATTCGTACTCCCCGGTAACCGTAATATTGTTCTTCGCAGTTGCGGTGAAGTCAGCTACGCCTGCCGCCTTCACTGTATATGCCAACTTAGTCACGGCAGCATCAGACTTGAAGTAGGTATAAACACTCGTGGTGTTGGTCAAAAACGGGTTGGACAACAGTAACGGACTGGTTAAGCTGTAGTCTTTTGCCTGCTTCTTGGTCGCCAGCTGCTCACTAATCGATTCCTGCGTCGACTGCTTGTAAATATCGTTCACCTTCTTGATCTTGGTATGATCGTAGACCAATGTCTGAACATCGCCATTACTGGTGGCAGGAAGGAAGAACTGCTGCGTTTTTTTCGAACTAGTCTGCGTCACTTTCGTTGGCGCATCCGCCTTCGAGCGCCAAACTTTGGCCGTGATTACCGCTCCAACTACAACTAGAACGATGGCTACGGCAATTACCAGCCACTTGATTCGTTTCTGCTTCATTAATTCATACTCCCATCCATTTTCCCTTGTTATGCATATATTTGCTAATTTCTTATACTCACTATTTAAGTATAAAAAAATGAATTAATTTTATGCAAATATCCAAACTATTTGTAACAAAACTGTGAAGAAAATATATGAAAAACGACCGAATAAGATAAGACAATATTCTCGAAAAAATGTAAGCGATAGCATATGATTGTGGTAATAAGCAACGGACTTTCTGAGGAGGTAGCCAATGAAGTATTTGGTAATCGGTGGCAACGCAGGTGGTGCATCCTTCGCTACTAGGATGCGTCGGATTGACGAACACGCGGAAATTCTGGTCATTAATCGGGGAGCAAACATCTCCTATGCCAGCTGTGCTCTACCATACTACATCGGCGATGTGGTGCAGAACCGGGCGGCAATCATCGAGCGCACCCCGGAGGTGTTGAAAGAGAAGAACAACATCGATGTGCGGGTTAACCAGACTGCAGTTGGTGTTCAACCAACGGAGCAAACCGTCATAATTATGGACCAAGCAACGGGACAGGAATATCCTGAGCAATACGACAAGTTGATTCTCGCTACCGGAGCAAGCCCGACGCTGCCACAAATAGCTGGCCTGAAGAAGGCGTCAAACGTCTTCAAGTTACGTGAGGTTGAAGAAGCAGACCAAATCAAGGCCTACATCACGAGCCATGACGTCAAAACAGTCACCTTAATTGGTGCTGGAATCGCCAGCCTTGAGATTACGGAGAATCTGTACTTACAAGGAATCACGGTCAACATCGTCGAGAAATTGGACCACGTCGGCTACCCCTATGATGAAGAAATCACCAAACTCTTACTTGAGGAGCTGGAGCGAAACGGCACCCACGTCTATCTCAATCATGTGGTCCAAGAAGTAATAAACAACGGGCACACCATCGTCACGAACCAAGGCAAGGAACTCACACAAGATATGATTATTGTTGCGGCCGGTGTGACACCAAATACAGACTTCTTGAAGGAATCTGGGCTGACGATCAATGAGCGCGGCTTTATTCCGGTTGATCAACACTTGGCCACAAACATCCCAGACATCTACGCCATCGGAGATATTGTGGAAACGAAGAGCTATATCACCGGTTTGCCGCAGAACAGCGTCCTCTCAGGTCCCGCCAACCGCCAGGGTCACCTACTCGCCGACATCTTCGCCGGACAACCTTACCAGTACGACGGAATCGTCGGTACGAGTGTAGGGAAAATCTTCGACCAGACTGTTAGTTTCGTCGGCTACACAGAGACGATGCTCCAAGAAGTAGGGATTAAGAATTACAAAACCATCTTTATCACGCCATTTGATTATGCCAACTTCTACCCCGGGGCAACTCGTGTCAACCTCAAACTGATTTTCGATGCCGATACGGGCAAGATACTCGGCGGACAAGCATATGGCGAGAAAGGCATTGATAAACGAATGGGCGAGCTCTCAACGGCCATTTATGGACACTTGACGGTCTATGATTTGCCGGCGCTGGAGTTACCATACTCCCCTCCATACTCAACGACGCGTGATCCCCTCAATACTGCCGGCTACGTGGCCATCAATCAATTGAAAAGTACCGTTGCTACGGTTAAAATCGCCGAAATTCCAGAGGAGGCGGCATTCTTCCTCGATGTACGGGAGGCAGGCAAGGCGCCGTCAGGAAGTATTAAGCCGACGTTAAATATTCCACTAAGCGAGCTAAGGGACCGCATTACAGAAATTCCCACGGATAAGCCAATCTACCTGACATTTCGCCCGGGACTCGTAAACTATACGGCTGCCCGGATTCTGACGGGTAATCAAATTGAGGCGAAGATAATAATGGAATAGCTAAGTTGTGACGGTAAACGGGTAACTCTTGAGTACTAGCGAAACCTGCTGAAGTCTCACACCGTGAGGCAAGGATGGTTAGCTAGACGCAGAGAGTTGTTTACCGGAGCACAGTTATGAGTTGTGCAAAAAGGCGGTTAGCTTCTGAGTACTTACGATGGCACTAAAGCGTGCAACGCTGTAAGTGGCAAGTAAGACGCAGGAAGTTGCCTTTTGGAACACAGTTATGAGTTGTGCAAAAAGGCGCCTGTCAACACACAAATAGGGTCACTATCCTTACACAAGATAGTGACCCTATTTCATTGATTTAGTCGGGGGTATTATTATTAATTATTGATTCCAGACGTCCTCTAATGAAGTTTGGCCTTCTTTTAACGCCTTGCCGATATCCTGCTTAGGATTCGTGAGAATCTTCTCCAAGATAGTTCTAACTTCACTGTATGCGGGATCTTGATTCTTCGTTGCTGGAATTGGGAACAAGTCCTTAGTTGCTTCAGCCAGAATTGCAGGCGTCTTAATTGCTGACAGGTTCTTGTATTCATCTGAGTTAATTACAGACTTCAATACAGGCATGTATCCGGTCTTCTCTGCCCAGTACAGTTGGACATCCTTTGAAGCAAGATATTTCATGAACAAGTATGCGCCAGTTTGTTCATTCTTATTCTTAGTACTATTTCCTTTGTTAAACATGTAAATATCCGTACCTTGTTGGATATTTGTCTTCTCAGGTCTTGGTGCAACACCGTATTCGTAACCGCCAGCCTGCGCATCTTTAGTGACAAAACCTTCACCAGCCATCGAACCAATAAACATCGCTACCTTCTCGCTGGCAAATGGTGTTGAAAGATATTTGTCTGACCCGGCAATTCTGAAATAACCATCCTTAATACCATCAGCATAGTACTTCACTAATTGTTTCGACTTCTTAGTTGTGATGTCAATGTTCTTATTGAAATCAACACCCTTATTCTTCATGCCGATTACGTAGAAGTTGTTGAGTGAGTCGAATCCGCCACCGACAACTGTATGGTTTGATTCTTCCCAAATCTTCTTCGCCGTAGCAGCATATTCTGCCATGGTTGTTGGGACTTTCTTCACACCATATTTATCAAATAAATCTTTGTTGTAGACTAAAACTTCTGTTGATTTGTTAAATGGAATACCGTACTGCTTGCCTTTAATCTCGGCGCCTTCAAGCAGAGCAGGCATAACCTTCTCTTGCTTGCCCCAGCCGATCTTCTTGTTCGTCATGTACGGTTTCAAATCTACTAGCAGACCGCTTTCCGCTGCATCATATAACCAACCTGGATAGGCTTGAGAAATGGTTGGCAGATTATTCTTATCAGTAAATGTTGCCTGAATTTTCTGTTGTAAGTCAGGGTACGAAGACTGATTCTGCAGCTTAATCTTAATGTTTGGATTTTCCTTCTCAAAATCACTGGCAATCTTCGTCAGAGCTTCTTCTTGGACACCATTCATTGCGTGCCAAAATTTTACTGTAGTGCCTTTTTTGACACTCGTAACAACTGTATCCTTACTCCCTGTGCTATTTCCTGTAGACCCCTGATTACCACAAGCTGTTAAAACTAAAATTGAAGCTGTTGCTAGAACCATGCTAGCGAATTTCTTTAGTTTCAAGATCCTTCTCCTTTACAAATAAACAGTTTCTCCCCGTTGAACAAGCTGTCGTTTCCCAAAGGGATTGTGCAGTCTCTCCGGATGCCACGAATGGATAGGTGTGAGGAGCCGCGGTTTGATTGCAGCCACAATCTTATCTAAATCGGCCGGCACAGCATGGCCAGAACACATTACAGGTACAAATTGAACGTGTTGCCTCTCTAGCCTCTCCATGAACGTTTTGAAATTAGGCGCGAAGTCAAACGGTTCAGCATCACTATGGAAATACACAGCATTCTCCGGAAATTCCGGCATATCTTGCTCAACTTGCCAAAAGTAGGAAAGCCGTTCTTCCCATAAACGATTATAGGAAACTTCCAGATGAGGGTCAAGACTTTTTATGGATTTTTGGTTAGGTAGATAGTAATAATGTTCGTCTTTTCCAGTAACTTGACGAATAAGTTCCGCAACGTCAGCGCGTACAACCACCTTTTTATGAACATTAGCGCAGATATTAATCAATCGTTGAATGTTGCCGGGATAGCAATTGAAGACCGCCGGTCGGTCAGGATTCGCCGCCAAAACCGAATTAATCCGTTCGACAACTGCCATTTCTGAAGCTACGAAGTCGGAACTCTCATCTTGTGGTGTATCGAAACTCACAGAGACCCCCTCCATGATTAACAGATCCGGCTGTTGTGCTGCCAAGCAGAAGTTCATCGTCAGCTCAGGATCAGTGCCGTGTAGCCGCAGGTCACCAGTGTAGGCAATCCTGGCCGTCGGCGTCTCAATCAGCAGTCCACATGCGCCATAAGCGTCATGATCAACCGGAATAAAAGTAACTTTGATCTGACCCACGTTCACCGTTTCATTTGGGTTGACCTCCTTGATTGCCCGCGTGAAATTCTGCCGCTCTACGGGTGTCTTAATGAGAAAGTCTCCGTTTGCGTTCAGTAAACGCAGAATCTTATTCGTCGCCTTCGTGGCGTACAACGGAATCTCCGGATCTAGGAAGTTGATCATCTTCGTGTGATCCAAGTGCACATGCGACAAAAAGACCGCAGTCTGCTCATAGGTCGCAGTCTCCGGTCCCCGATACTCATAATCAAGCCGTGAATCATAGACGTTGTTTAACTCGGGTACCTCGCGGAAATCAATCAGGGTCTGCAGTTTCTCGTCTGGTTTCACGACATCTGGATTATACTCAGTCCCAAAGTCAAAGAAGATATGACTCGCCTGATAACTAATCTCGACGACGGTCCCGCCGATGGTGTCGACCCCCGCATGATATGTCACCGCTGTTTTATCCTTTAACGCCATTCTTTGCTACACCTCTAATAATTTCTTTTCTAAAAATCAGGTAAATAATCAGGATTGGGACCACCGTTAAGGTGGCTGCGGCCAGCTGGAGCTGCACATCGGAGCCCGATTCCGTCGCAAAGGCGGATAACCCGTTATTTAAGAGCCGCATATTCTTGTCGTTCGTGACCAATAATGGCCAGAGGAAGGAATTCCAGCTTGCAATGAAAGTCAAAATACCGACCGTTGTCAATGCCGGCTTGGCCATTGGGACCAGAATCCGCCAAATATACTGCAGGTTCGATGCCCCATCGATTTTTGCAGCCTTGTAATAGGTCGTACCAATGCCCTTAAAATACGTGTTCAGGTAGTAGATATAGAAAATACTCGTAAGAAACGGGATAATCAGTGCGCCATAAGTATTCAGAAGGCCCATCTGCGAGATAGTGTTGTAGTTGGTGAAGATAATAGCTTCATGTGGCACCATCAGCAGGGAGACAAAGATGACCAGCACCGCGTTTTTGAACTTAAACTCCATGCTTGTGATGGCAAAAGCAGCTAGAGTCGCGGTAATCAGTGTTGCGGCGGTCGTGACCAAGGAGACAAACAGTGTATTCGTGAAATAACGCAGGAACGGCGCCTTCTCAAACACCGCCACATAGTTATGCCACTGAAAGACTTCTGGAATAATCTTCGGTGGCAAGCTGGTAACTTCGGAATACGTCATGAGTCCGGCCAGCACCATGTAGATGAAAGGAAAGATGGTAATGATTGCCATGAAGATAATAAAAATATAGCTTAAGGTAGTTATAACTTTTTTCATTAGTATTGGCCCACTTTCTTCATGATTTTATTCTGAATAAACGTGATAATGAGGATCACGATAAACAAGATCACAGTAGCAGCCATCGCAATGCCTGGCCGACCAACAACGTAGAACTTATCATAAATATAGTAGACGGCGGTCGTCGCCGACTTGGCAATCCCCGGCTGCCCGTTAAAGAGGGCATAAACCTGAGTATAAACTTTAAACGCACTGATAATATTGACCAACAGCAAGAACGTCACCGTCGGAATCAACTGCGGAAAAGTTATTTTCCTGAAAATCTCCCAGTTGGATGCACCATACATCCGGGCAATCGTATAATACTCCTTGTCGATACTGCGGAAGCCGGCCAGCAGAATGATGATGTTGAAGGCCAAGGCAGACCAGATACCAAAGATAATCAGGGTCGTCATGCTCATATGAATGTTATCGAGCCAGTTAATCTTGCCGATACCAAGGAAGCCCAGGAAGTAGTTGATCAAACCATAGTCATGGTTGAAGAAGAAGCGAAACACGATCCCAATGGCAATCGTACTCGTCACGTAAGGCATGAAGAAGATTGTTTCGAAGAAGCCCTTATGCTTAATTTTCTCGAAAATCACCCAGGAAATGACGAGGGCAATCACCAATGCGACGGGCACAACCACAAACGCGAAGAGTGCGGTATTCGATAATGCCTTATAGAAAACAGGGTCGGAGAGCACATATTTGTAGTTATACACCCCACCGAACGAGGAAACAAGCATGTTCCCCTTTTGAAACGAAAGGTAAAGCGAACGAAAGAGAGGGTAGATGTTGAACATCAAAATAATAATTAATGCTGGTAGCAGAAATACCCAAGCGCTCATCTGATTTTCCGAATTATATCTTCTCTTAAACATTAATACACCCTCTCGCCGGATTCCTCAAAGATAAAGGCTTTCTCTTTCTTGAAGTTAAAGTTCATCGGTAAGCCTTTAGTCACGTGCTCCTCGATTTTCATGATGGCCTTGAAGTGGTGTTCGCCCAGGTCGAACTTCAGGACACGTTCGCGCCCAATAGCCTCACCATCAATTAACACACTTTCAAAAAGCGGATTGGCAGCGTTTGGCATCATATCTTCAGGCCGAATTCCGAGTACATACGTTCCGTCTTCCAACGGCGCCTTAAAGCGCTCCTGCTTAAATTCCGTCAACGGAACAGCGAAGAAGTCACTTTGTATCTTGCCTTCGCTAATCCGGACAGGCAATAAATTAATCACCGGGTTCCCAATAAATTGGGCCACGAAAAGGTTATTTGGTTCTAGGTAAAGCTTTTGCGGATCGTCATCTTGTTGGACAACACCATCGTTCAACAGGATGATCTTGTCACTAATCGAAAGGGCCTCCTCTTGATCGTGCGTAACGAAAATGGTGGTGATGCCCACTTCCTTGACCAGCCGCCGAATTTCTTCCCTGATGCTTAAACGCAAACGTGCATCGAGGTTCGACAACGGTTCGTCTAGCAGCAATACTTGGGGATTTTGCACTAGGGCTCTAGTAATTGCTACTCGTTGTTGTTGCCCACCGGATAACTGGCCTGGACGCTTATCCCGAATATCACTAATCTTTGTGAGCTTCATGTACTTCTCGGCTGTCGCCAGCGCCACCTTCTTATCAACTTTGTGGTTACCAACACTCAACGGAAACATCACATTTTGCAATACGGTCATGTGCGGATACAGGGAGTAGTTCTGAAACACGAAACCGATGTTGCGGTCCTTTGGCTCCGTGTGCACGATTGACTTACCGTCGAAGGCAATATCGCCATTTGTGGGCTGCAGTAAACCAGCAATCATGTTTAAAATCGTTGATTTACCACAACCAGATGGACCAAGGAGACAGACCAAATCTCCCTTATCGATATTAAAACTAACAGATTTCAGAGCTTCAAATCCGTTATCATAGACTTTATTTAGGTTAGTAACCTCAATCATACTCTTAACTCCCCGTCTTCTCTTTTCACTTTTTTTGTACAGATTAACAATTTTATTCTAGCATATTAACGCACCAGTTTTACGACTATTTAATTCAAAACGGGAAGAAAAAGTTCGTTAATCATATTATTACATTGTTATGAATAGTTTGTTTAAGCCGTAAAAATCAGACTTCCACAGCATTTGACGATCAATATCCAAGTTGAAATGAATATTAACACAGAAAAATAAGGTCATTTTCCATACGATTACGAGGAAATGACCTTATTTTATTATTTAGTCTCGAACATTTGCTGATAGTGCACGCCGGCACCGATCAAATTGGCTTCTGACTTATAGTGCGCAATTGCCACAGTGGGTAATACCTCGCCAATTTCAACGATATCTTTCACTTGTTGAACTGCCTGCTTGACGCTCCCGGTTGGTACAACAAGAATTGCAGTAGCATAGTCACCATTGATGAAACTACTTAATGATTAAATTGAGCAATTTCTCAAATAGCACAAACTGCTCTTCATAAAACGAAAATCAGTTCATAATGTATTTAGATATTTCATTGTGCTATTGACCAGAAACACACTATTTAAGGTACCTTTCTCTTTTCGCTGAGATTCACCAACTTCAATTGCACAAAAAAGCGTGAGCACAAGGCTCACACTTTTTCTAGTTGACTATCCTAAAAATTCGAAAACATCTTTACGATCATACAATTTCAAGATTTTTTCAAATAAGATTTGACCTACGAAAGCAGCTACGATTGGTACAACAAACCAGCTGATTAATAGTAGAATCATACTCAAACCGGCGTCCAATGAAGCCAACGGACCTACCAACCCTACCAAACCGAAACCAGCAGAAGCAGGAGTCCCTGAGACTGAGAATAACGCTACTGGAATTGCTGAGATGATAGCGGTGAATAGACATGGCACCAAGATAATTGGTTTCCTAAACAAGTTTGGCATCATCATTTTCATAGCACCCAATGCGATGGCCAAAGTAACCCCTGGTTTGTTGACTTTCCAAGAGTTAACTACCAAGACAACCGTTGTTGCGGCAACACCCATAGCGGCTGCACCAGCAGAAACACCGTTCAATTGAATTGCCATACCAATGGCAACTGTAGAGATCGGCGAGATAATCAAGAAAGCAAAGGAACATGCAATCAAGATTGACATCAAAATTGGTTGCAAAGTAGTAAAGGTATTAATTAAGTCACCGATAGCGGCAGTAATCTTGGTTATGTAAGGATATAAATAATAGCCGATTAGACCAGCGCCGATACCAACAACGATTGGTGTTGCAACAATTGCCACGGACCCAAATTTTTCGCCGATCAACAAGATCATGCCGACAGCGATTGATGCAGTAATCATGGTATTGATGATGTCTCCGGTACCAGCACCGATATAAGTAGCTGTGTCAGGATTGAATTTCACAACACCGGAGCCAACGAAAGCTGCACCACATATCTCACCTGAACCATCTGGTAAGTAATTAGGTATAGCCAACTAATTCTTTAGTGATGTCCACACTACTATTTGTGGACATCTTTTTGTTTCTCAGCCACAAAAAAGGATTAGTCAACGACTAATCCTCCCCTAAGCTCCGGATGTCAGACTCGAACTGACGACATCTTGATTAACAGTCAAGCG
>NZ_AZCV01000001.1:380807-564421 GCF_001434555.1 Amylolactobacillus amylotrophicus DSM 20534 | reverse complement strand
TACTGAACGAAGACTATACGCACAACTTTAAGCCCGGGTACGCTAATAAATATTGGGTTACAGACTGTACCGAGTTACTCTATGGCCATTAATAATCAGTGTAAACTTCGGCTCAGTGCGATAAAGGATCTGTATGACCATTCGATAATTGCGTGGATAGTAGATGATACAGAAACCGCAAAATTGGTAACAGAGACATTTAAGTTAGCGATTGAGAATGAATATGGTGCAGTAACTGAAATACTGCACAGCGATCGTGGTAGCGACTATGTGTCAGGGATGTTTAACACTACCTTATCAGCTGAAGGAGTCTTGCATAGTATGTCGCGGCCGGGAGAACCAGGTGATAATAGTTCAATTGAGAGCTTCTGGAGCCACATGAAAGAAGAGTACTTTAGGTTCTACACTTCAAATACAAAGCAAGAATTGATAGACAACATAGCGGAATTTATGAGCTGGTATAACAATGAACGCCGACAAAGCACACTAAAATGAATATAAGCGTTTCTGAACTTGCTAGACGTATTGGCCAGACTCCACAGAATTTCAATAAGAAATTAAAACGGGAAACGGTAACCTTGGATGAGTTGAAAGCCATCGCTGATGTGCTTGGTGTCAAGTTTGAGCAGGCTTTTATATTGCCTGATGGCAATGAAATAAAGACGGGTAAGGAGTAAAGGAGGAAAACAATGGTTTCTGCAGAATTAAAGCTAATTATTGATGAATTAAGTACACAGGGTAAAATGATTTTTCATGAGGAGACTACAGAAGAAAAAATCACAACCTTTGAAAAAGAAAATAATGTCGTTCTTCCATCCAAATACAAAGAATGGCTGCAGCTTTCTGATGGTGGTGAGTTCTTTTTGCCAGCAGGTATTCAATTATATGGAATTGAACACAAGCCAGTGATTAATGTAAATGATAATTCACGACCAAACGATGACTATATCGTTATTGGGGCTTTAGCATCAGGCGACCCAATCATCTGCGCAAAAAATAGCGAAAAAATAGCTATATATAATCAAGAAGCTGGAAGGATAGAAGACGATGAAGTTTATGATGATTTTATAGTCTTTCTTAAACATCTGCATGATTTGCTTGGCATAGGTGGTTGATTATATGTCAAGAAGAACAGAAGAATCTAACAAGGCGATACATGCGGCTTGGAATAAGGAGCAGGAACTTGTCCAAGAAGGAAAAGGGACAAGAGAATGGACTGCCCAACAACAGAAAGATATTCTTGATAAAGGTAAAGCCTATGATGAGAACCGTGTAGCTTTTCAAGGACAGCATATGAAAAGTGTGGAAAGATATCCAGAATATCAAGGGGACCCCGGAAATATTCAGTTCCTAACAAGAGCAGAACATTTAGAGGCCCACGATGGGGATTGGAAAAATCCGACTAATTGGCATTTTAATCCTGTTACAAAAGAAAAGACTGACTTTGGAGATGGAACATTTATTCAATGCGAAACAATACAATTAGCCGATCCTGTAACCAAAGCACAAAATAAACCAGAAATTGAGAAAGAAGTTAATCAAGAGTCTGTAAGTGGAGTTCAGAAAAAGGTAGAGTCAAACAAAAAATATGAATCTCTACACGAGACTGTACCACCTAATAACATAGAAGACATAACGAAGCAGGAATTTGTACCGAAATTGAAGAGCGGCTTCAAAACCATAAGTAAAACAATTATAGAATTTTCAGATAAACACCCGAATGCAATAAAAGCAATAAAGGGCGTTGTATTATTTGTGGCTAATGTGGCTGTAGCTGCTATCAAAGAATCATCAAGGAGCGGTTCATCAAATTCAGAATACGAATGGTCAGATGATGACCGCGCTGAGTACGAAGATTCATATGATGATTATCCTGCAGATCAGGACACTTCAGAATCCTCGGAGCGTTCTTCTCCTAATGAACACACAGTGAGAGGACATGGACAGCATTATCATTATAAAGATGGTAGTGTTAAATGGAAAGATAAGGATCCATACTCGCGTGGTGGAAACAATGAGGAATAACAAAAGACCCCCTGGCATTATAATTGATATAATAATGGATATGTTCCCACATACGCAAGCCCTCAGTGGATATGTTCCCTCAAAGACAATAATGTTCAAGTGACTAATTTTTGACAGCTATGAATTCATCTCAAAACACATCGAGAGCGTTACAATCTTAACCAAATAGGGCGCTAAAAAAGAATCTTGCAAAAGATTCTTTTTTTATTATTTAAGTTTCGCCACAAAATTGTTGACATTTTAACTACTTGATAATATTATGTACCATTACCTAATAATAAAGTATAGTATAAAAAGGTATAGTACGAGACAAACTAGCAATATCATGCGAAAAAAGGAGTACAAATAGATGGTCGCAATTAAAGTTGAAAATGTCACAAAAAGTTTCGGTCAGCTCGATGTATTGCAGGGAGTGAGTCTGACCGTAGGTCGGGGGGAAGTCTTCACGCTCTTGGGGGAGAATGGGGCAGGTAAAACAACCCTGATCAATATTTTAACCACACTCTCACGACAGAACTCTGGGCGTGTGCGTATTCTTGGCCTGGATCCGCAGAAGAAAGGTAACGCCATTCGCCGCCAAATTAGTCTGAATGCCCAAGAGGCGACGGTTGATGGCGAATTTACCGGGTACCAGAACCTGCGCCTTGTAGCAAAGTTGCGCGGTGTAAAAGATGTGAGTACGGAGATAGAGCGTGTCGCGAGACAGCTCAACTTGACGGACTTCTTAAAGCGGAAGGTACTAACTTATTCTGGTGGAATGAGACGTCGCCTAGACTTAGCGATGTCTCTCATCGGCGATCCCCAAATTATTTTCCTGGATGAACCCACCACAGGTGTCGATCCGAAGAACCGCTTGGCGCTTTGGCAAATTATCACTGAGATGCGTGACGACGGCAAGACAGTATTTCTAACTACCCAAATGCTTGAGGAAGCTGATCGATTATCGGATCACATTGCTTTCATCAATAACGGGCAGATTGTGCGTTATGGCACACCGCAAGAGATGAAGCAACTTGCTCAGGAAAAATTTGTGTTGAGTGTTCAAACGGAGCAGTTGGCGGAAACAAAAAAAGTACTGCAAAATGCAAAAATCACATTTACGGGCACAACTGAGTTACAGATTGAGCAGCAGGATGCCAAGCGCGTACTACTTACACTTAGTAAACACACAATAACAGTATTACACTTTAACCAAGCAGAAAAGAACCTTGAGTCCGTCTTCCTCGACGTGACTGCAAAGGAGGAGAAATAATGAATTACATTAAACAATTAATTACCTTGACCAATAGAATTATTAAGCAAAATTTCACCAATGCGGATACAATCATCACGGTGATTCTGATGCCTGTCTTCATGCTGTTATTCTTTGTCTATGTGATGGGTGGAAACATCGTGACTGGCGGTAGTGCACCAAGTACCGCGGAGTATCTGAATTATGCACTGCCGGGTTTTCTCCTTCTGACGATGGCAACGGGTCTGATTTTCGTCGCACGAACCCGACTAAATTGAGGACGCTACTGCGTTATGCGGTCGAGCCGCAACGGTAAAAAATTAACCCGAAAAAATTATTATAAAAGATAAGTGGTAAAATAGAGAGATTAGTTGACTAATCTCTTTTTATTTAGTCAAAATTTCGTTAAAGTATAGGTGGTTTTTCTTGGATTATAGTCAGATAGTAACAAATTTACTCGTAATCATAGTTACCTTCATGTTTGCTGCGTTTTTCGTGGCAGCGGAATTTGCCCTCGTGCAAACTCGTCCTAGTCAACTTGAGGACATGATTGATAAGGGCGTGGGATCACCCCGAAAGCTGAGACTCGCACTAAAGATGGTACAGAATCTGAATGAGTACCTCTCAACGACGCAAGTTGGTGTCAGTGTGACAGGAATCGTTCTAG
Organism: Amylolactobacillus amylotrophicus DSM 20534; assembly: GCF_001434555.1. NCBI lineage: Bacteria > Bacillati > Bacillota > Bacilli > Lactobacillales > Lactobacillaceae > Amylolactobacillus > Amylolactobacillus amylotrophicus. Next base: position 560,498 of record NZ_AZCV01000001.1, on the reverse strand, counting down.
GTTGGATTGGTGAGACGACAATCGAGCACCTGCTAATCGATCTGCTCGGAATGACGCACCTTGCAAGCGGCGATACGTTGAATATTGTCGGCGCTGTGCTAGGTATTATTCTCCTGACCTATCTGGAGGTTGTCCTTACGGAGATTGTTCCGAAGAACATTAGTATCGATATTCCTATCAAAATGCTGATGTTTGTCGTAACGCCGTTACATATTTTCCACACCGCCTTCTATCCATTTGTCTGGCTGTTGAATATTTCGGCGACCGGAATCGTGAAGTTACTCGGCTTTCAGGCTGCGGATGAGGAGAACGAGGTTTTCTCCCAATCGGAGATTCTAAGACTATCCAAGATCGCCGTTGCCGGTGGGGACATGGATAAAAACGACGTTGTCTACATGGAGCGTGCGTTTGAGCTCAACGATAAAGATGCGAAGGATATCATGACGGACCGGACCAGGCTGACCATTATTGATAAGACAGAAAATGTGGGGACCGCGTTGAACATGTACCTAAACGAGGGCTACAGTCGCCTACCCGTTGTGACCGATAATGATAAGGACGCCGTTGTCGGCTATGTCTACTCTTACGATATCGTTGAGCAAAGCAGACGGGACAAGAACGTCTCGATTATCCGAATTCTGCGTTCCCTTGTAACGGTACCTGAAACGATGCCCATCCAAGCGATTCTTCATTTGATGATTCAAAAACAAACACCAATTGTGCTCGTGGTCGACGAATATGGTGGTACGAGTGGCATCGTCACCGACCAAGATGTGTACGAGGAGCTCTTCGGTTCAGTGCGTGACGAAATCGATGACGTCTCTGACGAATACATAATTCGCCTGAATAAGACGCAGGCAAAGGTAAGTGGTAAGACGACATTGTATGATTTTGAGCGGTTTTATCACCATAAGCTCAAATCCTTTCAATCTTCGGATATTATCACTGTCGGCGGATATATGGCCGAACATTACCCAACCCTCGCTGAGGGCGAGTCGGTGGAGCTTGAAGGGTTCAAACTCACACTTACTAAGATAGAACAAGGATTCATGGCGTGGTTTATGGTGGAACGTGTGGTAGATAGTGCCGCTGTTCAATCGTCTGTCGCAGCAGAAGCAGAGGAGTAAGCTTACAAATATACCCGACCAATAAATTAGATAAAGTAATAATTGTTTGTCTTTTATAAAACTGGTATACTTTTGCTATCAAGTATTTGAGGGGGCAAAAATGGACAATGATATCCTAAAAGTACTCTATTCTAAGGAACAATTACATGAATTCAATGTTAAGCTCGCAGCCGAGTTGAAACGCGACTATGCCGGGAAGTATCCGCTGATGGTCTGTATTCTAAAAGGCGCTGTGCTCTTCATGACCGACCTCGTGCGGGAGTTAGATGAGTATGTTGAATTAGATTTCATGGACGTTTCTAGTTATGGTGGCGGTACGGAATCGAGCGGTGACGTGAAGATTCTAAAGGATCTGGATACGAGTGTGAAGGGCCGGGATGTCATCATTGTTGAGGACATCGTTGATACCGGAGCCACACTGGTCGCACTCATGAAGTTATTTGAGACCAGGCAGGCTAACTCGGTGAAGGTTTGTAGCTTATTAGACAAACCAAGCAGACGAGAGGAAGAAGTTCAGGTCGACTACGTTGGCGTGACCGTGCCGAATGAATTTGTGGTGGGCTATGGACTCGATTATGCGGAGAAGTACCGAAACCTACCGTACATCGGCGTTCTTAAACCAGAAATTTATAGCAAATAGCCATTAATTGATTAAGCAGTAACTCCATAAAATAATTACAAGTACATAAAAATCCCCAAGCTTCGTGCACTTCTAGTGCATCCACGAGCCTGGGGATTTTTTCAGCTTACATCTTAATCGGTGATTTTGTAACGTGCTTCTGGTGGAGATAATAGATTGGTAGACCAATCAGCGTAATGCCGATACCGACGACCGACAGCCAGAACTGGTTAATCAGCGTTGAGCCAACGATAAAGAGGCCGCCAAGAATAGAAATAACCGGAATGATTGGGTAGAGCAGGACCTTGTATGGTCGCTCCAGGTCGGGCTCTCTCTTTCTGAGGACAAAGACTGCGATGGAAATCAGTGTCGTGAAAGCCCACATCACGAAGACAAGCATATCGGTCAATAGATCAAACGTACCAAGAAACATCATGATAATTGAGAGTGCGAGAATGACCAATTCTGAGATGACAGGGACACCTGTGTTGACGTTTAGTCTGGCAATGCTTTTGCTAAAGGGAAGAAGGTTATCGCGTGCCATCGTGTACGGTACCCGCATGCCAGTCATGATGTAGCCGTTCACGGCGCCGTAGACCGAGAGCAGGATACCAATCGTGATTATCTTACCCCCGATGCCCCCAAATATGCGAATTGAACTATCAAAAGCAGCACTGGGATTGTTCACGAGCGTATTTAACGGCGAGACGCTCATGAATGTGTAGTTGACGAGAACATAGATGAGCGTGATGACCCCTAAGCCGATGATAATGGCACGTGGGAGATTCTTCTCCGGTCGCTTGACCTCACCGGCTAAATTGGTGAAGTTAATCCAGCCATCGTAAGCAAACATGGCCGATAAGAGCGCGCCACTGATGCCTCTGGTGAAGCTCTTGCCTGGTCCAACAGTGATTGGCCAGAGGCTTAAGTTAATCTTGTTGGTGTTGAAGATGCCAAAGAGGATGATCAAGATAATCGGCACAACCTTGATGACTGAGATGACAGTGTGCATGTGACTACTGAACTTGGTACCAAAGAAATTCATCATCGTTAAGAAGAGAGCGAGAATGATCGCAATCAGCGTGATATAGCCTGCTTTAATGTCAAACAAAACGGTGAATTGGGTAGCGAAGACGATGCTGAGTGCGGCGATACTTGCTGGGAAATAGATTAACATCTGAGCCCAACCAAACAAGAAGCCCATCGTTTTGCCGTAAGTGTATTCGATATACTTTGTTGGACCGCCCGTCACGGGCATGGCGGTGGCCAGTTCTGAAACGGTTAGACCACTTGTAATCGAGATTATGCCCGCCAGGATCCAGACGAAAATTGTGGCGCTGGTTGAACCGGTTTGGGCGGTAATACTCGATATTTTGAAGAAGACACCTGCACCAATCACCGTGCCGATCACGGTCATCAGGGCCTGGAAAAAGTTGATTTCACGCTTTAATGTATTATGCAATTTGGCCACCCTTAATTTTTTTCATTTCTCAATTATACAAAAAAACCGTTTATCATGGTACAAATTTACCTAATTAGTTAAAATAAGTGAGGAGGCAAATCTTGTGCAAAGTAGATTTAAGCATCGTTACACAATGCAGGCAATCATCATTACGTTGATCCTGGCCTTGGCAGGTATCGGCTTCGCTGTCTATCGATTAGCGACAGCCACTACCTATCCTGACAATAATTCAGCTAAAATCATCGGCGTTTTACTTGATCAAAGCCGGGGCTACGTCGATTTCAACCAAATCGAGCAGGAGGACATCGACTTCGTTTATCTGAGGAGCACGCAGGGTAAGAGCTACTTCGATGACCGCTATCTAGAGAATCGGGATCGCTTGGTTGTGACACAGTTGGACTTTGGTACTGCACAATACTTCAGCAATGAGTCGAGTGTGGAAGAGCAGTTCAACTACTTCAGGGAGAAGGTGGGGCGGAATACGGGTATTCTGCCAGTCCTGATTATTCCCGCCGCCGATTATCACGGTGCGAAGTTTTGGCGCAAAATGGCGGAATTCACGCGTTTACTAAAAGATTCTGGCGATGATGCAGTGGTGCTAGCAAGGCGCACTGAGGTAGCGCGTTATTTTGGCAGTCAGCCCGTCGAGTTCATTGCGCCAACGAAAAAAAAGCCGGGTTTGGCGCAAAATTACCTCTTTTGGCGTTATACTAGTACAGGACGCATCAGAAACATGGCACAAATGGACGACCTCACGATGTTGAGCTTCATGGGGAGTCAGTCGGATTATAGTCAATTAGTAGGAAGGAACTAACACAATGCTTAACTTAGGGATTATTGGTACAAACTGGATTACGTCACAGTTTGTGAATGCTGGTAAGGAGAATGCCGCATTCACTCTCACGGCTGTCTATTCTAGGACATTAGCTAAAGCACAGCAGTTTGCCGAATCCGTGGCGCGGCCTGACGCAGCATTTTTCACCGATTTAACGGATTTCTTTGCCAGTGACACGTTTGACGTGGTTTATATTGCTTCACCAAACAGCCTACATAAAGAGCAAGCTATCAAAGCCATTGAGGCTGGCAAACACGTTATTGTTGAGAAGCCAGCTTTCTCCAATCCGGCGGAATTTAAGGAAGTGAAGGATGCGTTAGCTGAACATGATGATATCTTCTATTTCGAGGCGGCTCGCCACATCTTCGACCCTAATTTTCAGGTCGTCGAACGCAAGTTAGCTGAACTGGAAGCAAAGGGTAGCGTTAACGGCGCGACAATCTCCTACATGAAGTATTCTAGTCGTTACGACAATGTCCTTGCCGGAGAGGAGCCGAACATCTTCTCAACTAAGTTCTCGGGTGGTGCTCTTCAAGACATCGGTGTTTACGCGGTCTATGGAGCGTTACGGTTGTTTGGTACGCCAGATAAGGTGCATTACTTTGCCGATATGGCGCGGACCGGCGTTGATGCAAAGGGAACTGCTATTCTTGATTACCCAGACTATCATGTAACGCTGTTATTCGGTAAAACGGCGCAGTCATATGTCCCAACGGAGATTTACGCGGGTAAGGAGACGTTATGGGTGGATAGTATTGCAACACTCGATGCCGTGCGTTTCTACCCGGATTATCGTGCTAAAGAATACACTGACCTGACCGTCTCTCATCCTGAGAACCCAATGGTTAACGAGGCAGACTTTTTTGCCCGAGCGATTGAAACAGGGGACTTTGATGCAATGCAAGATTTGTTGGTTCTCTCACACAATGTCAATGAGGTGCTTTATGCACTTAGAAGAAACGCAGGAATTGAATTCACTGCTGATAGAGGATAGAAATGGATTTATTCCCAGAATTTAGTACTATTTTTGCCAAACAGGCAATCACGGCGCTAACACCAATTCAGGCTGCAACCGTACAACTGTTACTTGATGGCGAGAGTATCGTCGGCCTTGCACGCACAGGTACTGGCAAAACCCTGGCTTATTCGTTACCGCTTCTAAAGCGTGTTGAACCGGGCAAAGCCAACAGCCTGGTTATCTTTGAGCCAACGACCGAGCTCGCCGTACAGGTGCGGGATGCAATCAAGGACTACGTGGCCGAGTTAGGACTGAAGGTTATTGCTCTAGTTGGCTCCGGCAACCGCGTCCGCCAGATTGAGGTGTTAAAGAAGAAACATCCTGAGGTATTAATCGTAACCCCAGGGCGTTTTTTTGATATGGTGAGTGAGAATCGTATTCATCACGAACAAATTAAGCAGTTGGTTATTGATGAGGCAGACGATATTTTGGAATCAACCAAATTAGAACTAATTGCCTCACTGGGGCAGAATATTCCATCAACCAGTCAGATTGCCCTTTTCGGAGCGACCGAATCCGCAATTACAAGAGATGCTGAGCAGATTTTCGCCAGACCATTCTTAATGATTGATGTGCGGGACCAGGATGTCAGTCAAGTTAAGCACTTGTTTCTGCAGGTCGATAATCGGCACAAGCTCGAGATGTTCACGAAACTAACCAAGGTGGACCATTTCTCGGCGATGATTTTCTTTAATGCGGTGAAACAGCTAGAATATTTTGCTGGCGTCCTGAGCCATACGAAAGTCAGCTTCGATGCCTTATCGAATGCGACGAACAAGCAAGCAAGTAAGGGTGCACTAAAGCGTTTAGCGAAACGTGAAATTAAGACGCTGTTGACAACTGATTTAGCTGCGCGAGGTCTTGACGTTTTCGACCTGTTATACGTCGTGAACTACGAACTACCGGCCGATAAGAATACCTATGTTCATCGTGCTGGGAGAACCGGACGAATGGGCAAAAAAGGAACGGTGATTACGCTAGGCACCGACCATGATTTGCGTAATTTGAAGAAAATGTTGGGCGCTGAGTATGAGATTAAACGTGTCTATTTTTCCGGGAGAGAACTGACCACGGATAAGCCGGCACAGGCTGAGGTACCACAAGAACAAGAGGTCAATGGTGGTCAGAATTCCACTGCTGTAACTGGAACCTCCCACCAGCAAGAACCGCCTGCGCATGTTAATGAGCGCTCTAAGAAACTGGAGCGGGCAAAACGTAAGAAGCGCCAGAAAAAGCAAAAGAATAAGGGCTATCATCCTTTGAAAGATAAGAAGCAAAAGAAGGAAGCGGCTCGAAACGAGCAATAAGAGTTCTATTTAAGCGTTAAAGGGGATGAATAAGTGATTGCTTGGCTAGAGAAATATATTGTACCAATCGCAACCACTATTGGTTCGTTAAGGTGGCTGGTAGCATTGCGGGATGCGTTCGTCTCACTGCTACCAATCACGATGGTCGGATCGGTATCCGTCTTGTTGAATAGCCTGATTCAGGTGGCTCATGATCAGATGGGTTGGCAGACCATCTATTCGGTTTTACGACCACTCGTGGCAATCGATAACGTGATTTGGAATGGCACATTTGCTATTTTTGCGCTATTCTTCGCTGCAGCCTGGGGGTACCACCTAGCAAAAGCTTATGAGGTGAATGGGATTACAGGCTCACTCATCGCTGTGGCCTCGTTTGTCATGAGTATCGCCAATGTTGCAAACGTTAAGTTGGACCAATCGTTGCCACAGGCATCGCAGAATTTGTTGAGTGGTGCCAAAATTATTTTAAAAGGCAAGACCATGTATATTAGGGACGTCTTCGCCATCGACCAACTCTCGACCACGGGGTTAATTACTGCAATTATTTTTGGAGCATTAGGGGCAATTATCTATATTATGATGACGAAGGCGCGGCTCGTGATTAACCTCACTGGGCAGATGCCACAGGCGAGCACAATTGCCTTCGCGGCAATAATTCCCGCCCTGGTTGCGTTATTTACCGTAGGCTCCATCAATTATTTGTTCACCCGTTTCACAGGACTGTTCTTCGGTGACTGGTTGGTGCGGGCTATCCAGCAACCGTTGCTGCGCGCAGGACAGGGCTTTGGGATGGTCATCTTAGTGACCACTCTGGTCCAGGTATTCTGGTTCTTTGGGATTCACGGAATGAACGTCTTGTCACCGGTCCTTGATTCAGTCTGGTTGGCACCGCAGAATATGAATATTATGGCGGTGAGAAACGGGACTGACCTGCCGTATAAGTGGGTGCGTGGTTCCTTTGATGCATTTGCTTGGTTTGGCGGCGCCGGCAGCACACTATTGCTCGTGGTGGCCATTCTGGTGTTCTCTAAGCGGACCGATCAGCGAACATTGGCGAAAATCACGTTGGCTCCACAAGTATTCAATATCAATGAGCCCGTGATGTTTGGCTTGCCCATTGTCTTGAACACGATCTACTTCATCCCATTCATGGTAGCTCCGCTCGCGAACGTTACGCTGGCGTACATCGTTACTCAAGTTGGTTGGGTTAATCCCGTCCAGGTGGCGATGCCACAGTTTATGCCGTCGGTACTTCAGGCATTTTTGGCCACCAATATGGATTGGCGGGCCATTGTGCTGGCGTTGGTGAATATGCTCATTGCATTCCTCATCTGGGCCCCGTTTGTGCGTGCCGCCAATAAAATTCATGTACAAGACCGTTTCAAAAATCGTTATTCATGGTAGAATATATTATTAGATAATCAAGTAATTGATTATTCTGGTCTCGTAGCTCAGCAGGATAGAGCGACTGCCTCCTAAGCAGTAGGTCATCAGTTCGATTCTGATCGAGATCATCGGTAGATTATAAAAGGTTGTCACGAACAAACTCGTGACAACCTTTTTTGCTGATTTCCGACCTTTGGGGTTAAAATGCCCACTCTCCGTGACGAAATACGGGAATGATTGCACCGGACTTGGTAATTCCGTCGACATCCATCTCGCTTCCACCAACCATGAAGTCGACGTGCACGGTGCTGACGTTTAGTCCGTGCCGTTGTAACGCCAGTGGATTCATCTTGGTACCACCCGCCACGCTCGATGGGTAGGCGGCTCCTAGTGCAAGATGGTTCGCGGCATTTTCGTCGAACAAAGTATTATAGAAAATAATATTAGACTGGGAGATGGGCGATGAATAGGGTACTAACGAAACCTCACCGAGTGAACGGGCGCCTTCATCCGTCTCTAGTAGGTGCTCAAGTGTTTGCTGACCAGATTCAGCTTGGATTTGGCTAATCTTTCCGCGACGGAAATCAAAGCGAATTCCCGTGATAATTTGCCCGCCGTACGACAGTGGCTTAGTTGCGGTAACATGGCCATCGATGCGGTTCTTATCTGGCGCAGTGAAAACCTCCTCGGTTGGCATATTGGGAATAAAAGGCTGACCTTGGCGGTTAGTCGCGCCTGCACTCTCCCAAATGTGTTGTTGTGGTAGTCCGACCGTCAACGCGGTTCCTGGTGCCCGGTAAACGAGTCTGTCAAATTGGTAGTCATTAAGCTGCTGTGCTCTTTGGTCTAGCCTACGAACATGTTGTCGCCAGGCCCGAACAGGGTCCTCGCTGTAGATGCGTGTTGCTTGAAAAATTTGGTGCCACAATTCATCGTTGGCTGCCTCTTTAGTCATCTGTGGAAATATCTTTTGGGCCCAGGCGGGATTGGCCGCAGCTACCACGGTCCAGCTAATATCATTATTTTGCGAGGCATGACGTAGTGGCCTTAGGCCAGTGGCGTTTGTTGACTGGAATAAGGCAAGACGCTCGTGCTTAACGCCGTCTAGGGCGCCAGGAATTGAACTAACAACATTAATCCGTTTAGCTTGATGCTCTAGCAAGTATGCTGTTTCCTGCCGCTTGGCCTCTTTAAACGTGCCAAGATGTTTTTCACTAGCATGGAGGAGAAATTCATGGGTAAGGAAGTCGTCGTTCCAGTTAACGATTACTTCGGCAGCACCGAGTCTATAAGCTGCGCTGGTTAGGAGATGGACTAATTCAGCCTGCGCTATATCTGCTTCCACATAGACTATGTCATCTCGCTGGATGCCAGCACCGATTTCAACAATCATCTGTGCGTAAGTTGTTAATAATTTCGTGAAATTGGGTAGGGTCATTTTGATGCTCCTCGTGGGTTTAATTAGCTAGAACCGTTTGGGGAAATTATAGCACAGGAAGTCGGCAGCGTATGTCAGGTTCCTGTTCAATTTTCTGGAGCATTACGGTATGATAGTGAGAGCGGAGGAATATTATGGCAGATAAAATTAAAGTGATGACGGTATTTGGTACCAGACCTGAAGCAATCAAGATGGCGCCGCTTGTTCTTGAATTACAACAAGACGAGCGTTTTACGGAGATCACCGTTGTGACGGCGCAACACCGGGAAATGCTCGATCAGGTACTAGAAATTTTCCACATCAAACCAGACTATGATTTCAATATCATGAAGAAAAACCAGAGTTTGGCTGAGATTACCAGCAAGGTGATGCTTGACCTAGGGCATGTAATTCAGTCGGAGAAACCGGACATTGTTTTAGTGCACGGCGATACGACAACTAGCTTTGCGGCAGGGCTAGCCACATTCTACGAACAGACCGTACTCGGTCATGTGGAGGCTGGACTCAGAACCTGGGATAAATATTCACCATTTCCTGAGGAAATGAATCGTCAATTAACTGATGTATTGACTGATCTTTACTTTGCCCCGACTGCTAAAAGTAAGGCGAATTTACTGCAGGAAAATCATCCTGAAAAGGAGATTTACATTACTGGGAATACGGCAATCGATGCCCTGCAACAGACAGTGAAAGAGGAGTACCACCACGATGTCCTCGACTCGATTAAGCCTGGTAACCGTGTTGTCTTGGTGACGATGCACAGGCGGGAGAATCAGGGTGAGCCCATGCGGCGTGTGTTTAAGGTGATGAAGGAGGTCGTTGATGCGCACGATGACGTGGAAATTATCTATCCGGTTCACCTCAGCCCAGCGGTGCAGGAAGTCGCACATGCTGTACTTGATAACGACCCGCGGATTCATCTCATTGCGCCACTTGATGTGGTTGATTTCCACAATTTGGCCAAGAGAAGTTACCTCATTATGACTGATTCGGGTGGTGTGCAGGAAGAGGCACCATCATTGGGTAAGCCAGTGCTTGTGCTGCGTGATACAACTGAGCGACCAGAAGGTGTAGCTGCAGGAACTCTTAGACTTGTCGGAACGGATGAGCAACCTGTCAAGGATGCAATGATCGAGTTGCTCGACAGCAAGGAAAGCTATGACAAGATGGCTAAAGCTAAAAATCCGTATGGTGATGGTCAGGCTGCGAAAAGAATTGTTGCTGCGATTGCGCACCATTTTGACGAGCAGCATAATCCGCGGCCACAAGATTTCGAATAGGAATAGAGTAAAATAAAAAACGAGTTTAGCTAGTCAATAATTAGGCATTAGGGCCACGACCGGTTAAACTTGTTTTTTGTTTAAAATTATTAATTTAAAATACTATTTGGTTTGTTTTGGCTTGAACGACAGCTTACTTAATACAAAGTTGAGGGCAATCACAATCACCTGATCGATAATCTTAGTGATACCACTAGATATGCCTAGAATAGATACGCCTAGAGCCATAATACCGTCATCGACAATCAGTGTTGCAAATCTGGTCCCGAAAAAGAGGATGATTTCCTTGATTACCAGCTTGATCGCCCAACTCTTTGAGTTAAAGACAAACAGCTTATTGGTCACAAATGCGAAAAGCACGGAGATAAACCAGGCAATTGTGTTATTAACTAAGTAGTGACCGCTAGAGAACTGCTGAAGTAAGAAGAAGCTGACAATATTTACCAGGGTAGTTAATACACCAAAGAAGGCGTACGAAATTAATTCTTGATATTTGTGGAACAGGTGACTGACCTCACCAACGATCTTTTCCATGGGTTACTCACGCTCCCGTCTTTTATCTCGTGCTTCCAGTACAAGTTTTCTTAATCTGCTTGTTTCCTGCTTGAAGACGGACTTTGTTGTGATGTAGTTAAAAATGCCGACGATCACCTGATCGAGCGCCTTCACGAATACTGAATTAAACTGTAACCAGCTTAGTCCAATAAGCATGACCAGATTGTCCGGAATCAGTGATAATATTCGATAAAGAAAGAATAATCCAATCTGGCGCGCTAAGCTGCCATTACTTGCCTTAGCGTCCTTTTCGGAAATGAATACTGCCTTCTTGTTCATGATGAAACTGATCAGGTTAGAAACGAAGAAAGCAATGGTATTCGCAGTGATGAGATTCAGTGCGAAACCATTGTGGAGTGTCAAAAAAGTGACAATGTTGATCAGCGATGCGATGAAGCCAAAAATAACGTACGCAAAGAAATCGTGGTGGCGCCGCAACAGGCGACCACCGGCGATTTGCAGTGCCGGCGACTTATTTTGATCTGAATTATGCTTTTTCATTGAGTTTGGCCAGTACAGAATCAGCAACGGCAGCAATATTATCCATGTCTGCTTCGTCTGCCTCCAAATTGATTTTGAGCGGCTCGGCACCTTTGGTGGCGCCAATCTTCGTGAATAATTGTTCGAAGTAGTCCACCGTCTCACAATAATGCTCTTCATAGAATAAATCACCGGACCCCATCACAGCGTAGACTTTGCCAGTGAGGTCTAATTCTGCCAGATCATCGTAGAAGTCTGCCACCTCATCTGGCATCTCGCCCTCGCCATACGTGTAGACCACCATCAGGGTGAGATCGTAGTTCAGATATTCACTTGCAGGTGTGAACGAGATGTCACTCAGACTAGTGGTGACACCGCGGTCGGTTAATTCCTCGTCCAGAATATTGGCGATTTCTTCATTATTGCCAGTCATGCTAGCATACACAATTTTTGCTGTAGTCATAATTTGCCTCATTCGATTTCAATTTAACTAGATTATATCAAATGTAGTCCTCTGACAAGATTTTACCAGACTATTTTGGTAAATCTTAGAAAAACGCTATAATGATTGTAGACAAAAAAAGGAGTAAGAAGATTGATAACAATTAAATCACCTAGAGAATTAGCAGGAATGGCTAAATCAGGCCAGTTACTGGCGCAAGCCCACATTGGACTGCGGGACATCATCAAGCCAGGTATCTCACTCATGGATATTGAAGACTTCGTCGACGATTTCGTGACGAGCCGGGGCGGCACACCCTCAGAGAAGGGCTTCGAGGGTTACAAGTATGCAACTTGTACCAGTGTTAATGACGAAATTGCCCATGCAACACCGCGCAAAAACGTGATTTTGCAGGAGGGGGACATTGTTGCCGTCGATACGACAATCAACCTTGACGGCTATGAGAGTGACTCTTGCTGGACTTATGCAGTTGGCAAGATTTCACCGGAGGATCAAAAGCTGGTCGACGTGGCGAAGAAAGCTCTCTATCTTGGAATTGATCAGGCGCAAGTGGGTAACCGAATCGGCGATATCGGTTATGCCATCCAGCAATACACCGAGGTGGAGAACGGTTACGGTGACGTCCGTGAGCTGATTGGTCACGGAATTGGACCGACAATGCATGAATTACCAGATGTGCCTAATTACGGCGAGAAGGGGCGGGGACTCCGCCTACGTGAAGGCATGACCATCACGATTGAGCCCATGATTAACCAAGGAACCTGGCAATTGAAGGATAAGATGGTTGATGATCCAAACGATGATTGGATCTATTACGTGACTGCGGATGGCAAGAAGTCCGCACAGTTCGAACACACAATTGCTATTACGAAGGATGGCCCGAAGATTCTAACATCACAGGATCCCGTGTTTGATGCTAAGTACCTACCAAACTTTTAAGACGGAGAGACAGACGTGCGAAGTACAATTCCGAACACCGGCTTGAAAACAAAGGCATTGAAACGTGCGACAATCACGAAGAAGAAACAAGAACCAGTGGAGTTTGCCAAGGTGTTCTCCTCTGTTTTTGGTCGGGGTGAAATCACCCAGAACTCGATTGTGATTGCCTATTATTTACTTTTATCAATTTTCCCAATAATCATTATCATTGGAAACTTGTTGCCACTGCTGAATGTCAAAACAGCGCCGATCTCCCGTTACCTGGCGTTGGTTTTCCCAGAGCAGGTGCAAAGTTTCATTATGCCGATCATCAATAGCCTGCTTTCTAGAGGCAGTGGCGGTTTTATCTCCTTTGGTATCTTAGTGGCCATCTGGGCTTTTAGTCGGTTGATTAATTCGATTAGGATCGCAATGAATAAGATTTATGGTGTGCGGCACATCGAGCAGAAGACGTCCATCTGGACGACTCTCATCAACCGGTTTGTGACATTTATGGCGACGGCCCTCCTGGTTTTTGGCTTATTCGTCATTGTCTTCGTCTTTGCCTTTGGCCAACAAATTCTGGAGTTTCTCGCCCCAATCTTTAAGTTCTCGATGGCACCGTATTACCGCATCGTAAACTTCAAGTGGCCGTTAATTCTAGTTGTGCTGGTAGGTGTCATTTCCTACCTCAACTACTTCCTCCCAAATATCAACCTGAAGAAACGCTCACTCTGGCCTGGAGTTGCCGTGACTTTAGCAGGCTGGGTCCTCCTATCCGCCGGCTTTAGTCTGTACCTGCGTTATTTTGGCACCAGTTGGAGTAACTATGGTATCGTGGGTACATTTATTATCTTTATGCTCTGGTTAAATCTGAGCTCACTCTTACTGCTTTTCGGTGTGGTGGTGAACTCCACAATCGACAACTGGCGCTACGGCCAGATAGATTATAGCGCCGGACGCTTAGTAGGATTTCTTAAACAACGGCGCAATAAGCACGGTCAGTAAATCTCAGTGACTGAACTGCTTAATTGGCTAGTTAATTAGTAGTGCTCGTCTGTAAAGTTTGGTAAGATGAATAGTAAAGAATAATCGTAAGAGATAAGGAAAGTGATGGTTGATGATGAAAGTTAGAAAAGCCGTAATTCCAGCAGCAGGACTAGGAACGCGTTTCCTCCCAGCAACGAAGGCACTCGCAAAGGAAATGATGCCGATTGTCGATAAGCCAACGATTCAGTTTATCGTTGAAGAGGCACATAAGTCAGGAATCGAAGATATCTTAATTGTGACGGGTAAAACGAAGCGTTCAATTGAGGACCACTTTGACTCGGCGCCTGAGCTTGAGCAGTCATTGACAGCGAAACACAAAGATCAATTGCTGAAAGTGACCCAGGATATTACTGATATGGGTGTGAATATCTACTACAAGCGGCAATCACATCCACGTGGCCTAGGGGATGCGGTCCTGCAGGCAAAGTCATTCATTGGTAACGAGCCTTTCGTTGTGCTTTTGGGTGATGATGTGATGGACGATGAAGTGCCATTGACTAAGCAGTTAATTGACCGTTACAACGAAACCAAGGCATCAACTATCGCGGTAATGAAGGTTCCTCATGAAGAGGTAAACAAGTATGGTGTGATTGCACCAGAATCCGAATCAGAGCCAGGTTTATTTAACGTTAAAGCATTCGTGGAGAAGCCTGATGTGGACAAGGCACCTAGCGATCTCGCAATTATTGGTCGCTATCTTCTGACACCAGAAATCTTCGAGATGCTGGAGACGCAAAAACCAGGTGCGGGAAACGAAATTCAATTAACAGATGCAATTGACCGCATGAACAGAACTCAGCGTGTTTTTGCCCATGAATTCAAGGGCAAGAGGTACGATGTGGGGAACAAATTCGGCTACTTGAAGACATCAATTGAGTATGGTTTAACGCATCCTGAGACTAAGGATGAACTTAGACCATACATCATCAACTTGGCGAAACAACTGGCAAGCGAGACGAACGCAAAATCAACTAAGAAATAAGGATTATCTGGAGACGACTACTTGATGTACGCGGCACTCTCGTGTAATTGAATACCATAGAATTCTGCGTAATCGTTTAAGACGAGAATCTGCATGTAGATTGTTTTATTGGCAATAGATTGAAGCAGGGTCACAAGCTCCCATTGGTGGAGTGCATGTGCGCTTGCTTTTTTTGTGGTCAAAATCACGCTCTCTGGCTTAATTACGAGCTCGGTCACTGCATAGAGGTTATCAGAAGCGCCTTGGTAGAAGAAGCGTGTCTGTTTGTCTAGATCAAGGATAAGTTGTAGGAAATCAATTACTCGCATGGTTAGCTCCATCTTTAAAATAATATTAAGGAAAGTCCTATTTCGCGCACGGAATGCGACTTTCAGTTACAATATTGCTTAGGCTAATTATAAAGGAAGATTGTATGAAAGATATTTTTATTTTAGCAGCAAAGAGAACACCGTTTGGTAAATACAACGGTCAATTAAAGGATTTTAACGCAGTAGAGCTGGGCGAGATTGCCCTAAAGGGAGCTGTGGAAGCAGCTGGAGTTTCCATGTCTGATATTGATTCGCTGATTCTTGGTAACGTCATCTCGGCGAACTTGGGACAAAATGCAGCGCGCCAGATTGCTTTACGCAGTGGTATGAAAGAAAGCTCAACAGCATTAGTTGTCAACCAGGTCTGTGGTTCTAGTTTGAAGGCAATGCGTATTGCCGAGGGACTGATGAACATGGGGGATGCTGGTATCGTTGCGGTCGGTGGCAGTGAGAGCATGACCAACGCGCCAATGATGACCAAGCGAGTGGCAGAACCCGATGATGAGAACGTAGCGGTTAACAGCATGCTGCGTGATGGTTTGATTGATCCACTTAGTGGGCAACACATGGGGATTACCGCTGAAAATGTGGCTGCAAAGTATCATGTTTCAAGAATTGAACAGGATAATTTTGCCTTTGAATCACACCAAAAAGCGTATGCTGCGACGGCGAACAATTGGTTTGCAAATGAGTTGATTAAATTCGAACATGACGGCCAGAAGATTGAACACGATGAGAATATTCGTCCGGATACAAGTCTAGATAAACTTGCTAGCCTAAAGCCGGCCTTTAAAGCTGATGGAATTGTGACGGCCGGTAATTCAGCACCTCTGAGTGACGGCGCATCCATGATGATTTTAGCCACTGCCGAGAAGGTTGCAGAACTAGAGTTACAGCCAATTGCCAAAATAACTGGATATGCCGAGATTGGTACTGATCCAGCTCTGATGGGCTATGCACCATTCTACGCAGTATCTAAGTTGCTTGAGTCAACCAAGACCTCAGTTGCCGATTATGATGATTTTGAGATCAACGAAGCATTCTCAGCGCAGGCAGTTGCCGTGCAACGCGACTTGGAAATTCCAATGAAGAAACTAAATATCGCCGGTGGTGCTTTGGCAATTGGTCATCCGCTTGGCGCGACTGGTAGCCGACTGATTGCAACGCTGATTAACAACTTACATCAAACATCCCAGAAGAAGGGAATTGCTGCACTTTGTATCGGCGGAGGAATGGGCATCGCTTACGCAATCGAAGTGGTTGACTAATGACAACTAAGAAATTTTATCAATTGAGTCCTGCAGAACGTCGGGAACAATTATATAAGAAAAATAAATTAAGAAGTAAGATAATAGAAAATACCGATTTGGCGGCTTTGAATCAACTAAGTGAAAATGTAATTGGTAGTCTTAGCCTACCGTTATCGGTTGTTGAAAGCCTCATTGTGAATGATGTTGAATACAGTGTGCCTATGGCCACTGAGGAACCTTCGGTCGTTGCCGCGGCAAATCATGGCGCCTCAATCTTTAACCGCGCTGGTGGTGTAATTGCGACAAGTGAACGGCAGGGGATATACGGTCAGGTTGTTCTAGCGGTATCCCCTGAATTCAAGGAGAAACATTTCTCACAGCTAGTGGCTGAAATTAAAACGCTGATTGAGCAACTTAACCAGCAGTTTGTGAGTCTGGTAAATCATGGCGGAGGTGTTCGTTCAATCACCGCTCAGATGATTGAGGGCCTGCTAGAACTCAAGGTGCTGGTAGATCCAGCTGAGGCAATGGGTGCCAATAAGGTTAATTCAATCATGGAGTACCTAACTAACTTGTTGCTCGATTACGATGAGATAGTAGACGCTCAATTTGCGATTCTGAGTAATTTTCCGACTCAATTAACAACTGCAAAAGTTTGGCTGCCACTAAACTTATTGAATAAGGGCTGCACAGATGCAGAGCTTGATGAGGCACCTTCGGAGAATGCACGTAAAGTAGCACAGAAATTTGTTTCCATTGCTGATTTCGGCCGCAAGAGCCTGCTTCGTGCACCAACTAATAATAAGGGCATCATGAATGGGGTAGACAGTGTACTACTGGCAACAGGTAATGATTTTCGTGCCGTAGAGGCAGCGACTCACGTGTATGCAAGTGAGTATGGACACTATGAACCATTGAGCTCATGGTCTGTCGAGTCGAACCGCAAAGTAGATTTCTTGGTGGGACAGCTCACATTACCTCTACCAATAGGCGTAGTTGGCGGCTCAATCAATGTTCGACCAGATGTGAAAGAAGCATTCAATATTCTCGGTCAGCCAAATGTGCATGAATTAGCTGAGGTCGTCGCTTCAATTGGCCTTGCGAATAACTTTGCAGCTCTCTATGCTCTGGCAACTAGTGGGATTCAAGAGGGTCACATGAAGCTGCAGGCGAGAAATGCTGCTGTTTCGAATGGCGCGCTAATTGAGGAATTGCCAGAAATCTTACCACTAATTTTGGTTGGGAAAGACTTTAGCAGCGCAAAAATAAAACAAATTATCACAGAATATCGAAATAAATAGATTTAAGGGGAATAGTTTACGTGAAAATTGGGATTGATAGAATCGGTTTTGCAACCACGAATAAGTACCTCGATTTAGATGAATTAGCAAATGCACGTGGAGTTGACCCAAATAAGTTTAAGATTGGGATTGGCCAGAACAAGATGGCTGTAGCTGATATGACTGAGGATATCGTCACTTTGGCTATCAATTCTACGCTGGAATACTTAGATGATGTTGATCTTGCAAAACTCGGCTTATTAATTGTGGGAACTGAGAGTGGCATTGATCAGTCAAAGTCAGCCTCTCTGTTTGTTAAAGAGGCATTGAACTTACCCAATGAGATTCGTACGTTTGAAGTTAAGGAAGCTTGCTTTGGTGCAACGGCAGGCCTGATGATGGCGCGTGACTATGTTCGTGCGCACCCCAATCATACGGCAATCGTGATTGGTTCTGACATTGCGCGTTACGGCTTGAACACCAGTGGTGAGGTAACTCAGGGTGCTGGTGCTGTTAGCATGTTCATTGCGCAAGAGCCGAAGATAATTGCTTTTGAAGAGGGACATGCTAGCTACAGCGAGGATATCAATGATTTCTGGCGCCCTAATAATTTCAAAACCGCACTTGTCGACGGTAAATATTCAACCGAAATCTACTTGAAATTCTTCCAGAAGACATTTGATGCTTATCTGAATCAGAATAAGCTCACTGCAGATGATTTTACAGCAATTACCTATCATCTTCCATTTACCAAAATGGGCTTGAAGGCTAATCGACTTGCGGTTGCTGAAGCTTCTGAGGATAGCAAGGCTAGACTTGAAGAAAACTTTGAATATTCGACTAAGTATGGTCGTGAGGTTGGTAACCTTTATACAGGCTCACTTTATCTCAGCTTTCTCAGTCTCTTAGAAAATGCTGGAGCTAATCTACAGGCCGGGAAACGAATCGGCTTCTTCAGCTATGGATCGGGTGCGATGGGTGAATTTTTCGCCGGTGAGTTGGTTTCAGGATATGAGCAGTATTTGAACAAGGAACTGCATCAGCAGATGCTTTCTGAACGAACTAAGCTTTCGGTTGCCGAGTACGAAAATGTGTTCACTGAGACCTTGAAAGATCTACCTGAGGACATTGAATTGAGCAGCGATGTGACTGCTGGTAAGTACTATTTTGCGGGTCAAAATGGCTTCGCCAGAAACTACAAAATTAAAAAGTAAATCTCAGAGCTTTTTATTTGCAACCGGTTACATATATGGTATTATATAAGTGTGGAAGAGGTAGAGAAAAGTAGTAACAAGTTTTCGATACGAGATTAGCTTTAAAGTATTAGAGTAAGGTCAAAAATCAACGATTTAGTTATTACAAGTTTTATCTCCAGAAATTGTATTAGTAATAGAGGCTTATTCCTGAGACGGAATCGAATAGAAAAAGTAGAGGTGTTAGCCTGAATTGTAGTACATTTGAGACAAGTAAGATGAATTGCATTATTTCCAAGCTTTTAGGTTAACGTTAGTGAAGCGAAACCAATAAATCAGGTGATGATACGACTTGGTTGCAACGATTCTTAAGAGAAACATAAAATTAAATATCGTGACATTAAGATGATGAACTACCTCATCCACTCAATGGAATGGCAGGTTGCCCAGAGGCGCGAAGAAGCCCGGCGGCCTGTTTTTTTGTGCGAAAAAAATAGTCCCAAGTCGGATGACTAGGACTATATTCTTGTTTAGTTAGTGCTCATTTTCACCCGGTTGTTGTCGCTACTTATAATTGTGCTCCACCAACCTGAAAACTCCGCCTAACTTATGCCAGTTAAATCCCAAGTGCAGGGATTTTTCCTGCCATATCGTTAGTGCTCATTTTCACCCGGTTGTTGTCGCTACTTATTGCTACTTGTCTCTTAGTACAAGCTTAACTACAGCCTCTACCCGAGCCGTCTGTGGGAACATGTCGATTGATTGAATCAAGCGCACGTCATACTTATCCGTTAATGTCACGAGGTCACGAGCCAAAGTTGACGGGTTACATGAAATGTAGACGAAAGTCTTTGGTGCGACATCCAGAATGGTTTTAATCAACTGCCGATCAAGTCCAGTACGTGGTGGATCGACAATCAATGCATCAAAGTTTAAGCCCTCTTCTTTTAGCTCAGGCAAGATACGCTCAGCTTTACCAACCAAGTAGTCGGCGTTTTTGACATTATTTAACTTCACGTTCTGCTTGGCATCTTCAACGGCTTCTGGAATTGTCTCCATACCGATGACTTTCTTAACGCGATCCGCAGCCAAGATACCGATGGTTCCGACACCAGAATAAGCATCAATCAATGTATCATCAGGGGTTAAATCAAGGTTCTTCAGGGCCAACTCATAGAGATTCTTCGTTTGCTCTGGATTCAATTGGAAGAAAGCCTCAGGTGAGAGCTTGAACTCTTTATCGAGTAACTTCTCGGTAATCTTGTCCTGACCCAATAGCTTTTCGGTGTGGTAACCCCACATCTTCTTGTTCTCAATCTCAGTCACGTTGTGGAATACACTCTTGACGTGTTCAATCTTCATGATTGCTTCAGCAAACTGCTTGAGTTGCGGAATCTTGTTGCCGACAGTGATGATGGTAACCTGAACTTCCTTCGTTGCAAAAGCTTCACGGACGACGACTGTCTTGATGCCGAAAGGATGAGTCCTGATATCAAAAACAGGCATGTCAAGATCCGTGATGATCGCCCCAATCTGACGAATAATCGTCTGAGTCAATGGACTTTGTGTTGGCATCTTGGGTAAATCAATTAGGTCATGAGAATTTGGACGATAGAGCCCAAGCTTGAGCTTGCCACCGCGTCGTTCGACCTGATATGAGGCTTTCGCACGGTAATGCCACTGTGCTGGTGCCGGGATGGTATTCTTAATCTTATACTTCGTGTAATTTCTGGGATGAAACTTCTCCAGTGACTCCCGGATAATGTCCGTCTTGAATTTTAGTTGCTTCGCATAGTCTAGGTGGGCCAGTTCGAGTCCACCAACCGTTGGATCGACTCCGGCAGGAAATTTCACGCGATCAGGGCTGGCTTTCTTAATCCGGACGAGGGCGCCTTCGATATAACGGGGATTCTCCTTGATAATCCTGGCGATGACAACCTCACCAGGTAGCGCACCCGGAATGAACATGATTTTCTTCTTGTAGTAACCAAGACCTTCACCGTTGATGCCCATGCGGTTGATGGTAATCATTAATTCTTTTTTTTCGAATTTTTGGGGATAATTTTTCATTATTTCACCGATTTTACTTTCATTGCTAATAGTTTTTCACCATACTTATAATAGATGATTAGGTAAAGGATGTACACTATGAAGCAAATTACTAAAATTACAGCACAGAGAAGAAGTGGACGCTTCAATGTTTTCGTTGATGACGAATATGCCTTTGCGGTTAGTACGAACGTGCTGGGCGAGTTCATGTTAGCTAAGGGCAAAGAGCTAACCGAGGCCCAGATTATGGTGATTAAGCAGGCCGAACAAAATGCCAAGGCCCAAGAGCAGGCTCTTAGTTATCTCAGCTACCAGCCACGCTCAATCAAAGAAATTCGCCAGTATATGGCGAAACAAGAAGTCGATGCTGAGACGACAGAGGTGGTCGTAAAACGGCTAATTGAGCTGGGGTATCTTGACGATGATAACTTCGCCAAGTTGTTCATTAACAACGCCTTGACGGTTGGCACGGATGGGCCACGACAGATTATGAACAAACTACGTCAAAAGGGGCTGACGGGCGACCAGATTGCACTGCACCTCGATGAAGTTGATCCAGCAGATTTTATCGCGACGGGCCTGAAGATTGTACAACCAATGACGAGACAGTTTGGGCGACTCTCACAAAGAGAACTGTTGCAAAAGATGCGCCAGAAGCTCATGCAACACGGATTCACCAGTGAACTAATCCAGCCAATTCTTGATGCAATCGATCTAGGTGATGATGAGGAACTACAAAATGATGCGTTACTGACGCAGGGGATAAAGGCATATAAAAAATTCAAGAAATATTCTGGGTATGAGTATACGAGGAGAATGAAGCAATACCTTTTCCAGCACGGTTTTTCTAGCGGTGAAATCGACCGCTTTTTGAATGGAGAGATCATCAGCTTAGAGGAGCTTGAAGAATATTAATAGTCTTTAAAAAATAAGTTTGTTATACTGTATCAGGAATGAACTTTGAGAGCTGGTGAAAGTATGCAACTTCCTAGGGAAGGCGACTATATTGCTATTCAAAGTTATAAGCATGATGGGCATTTTCACAGAAATTGGCGGGACACGATGGTGCTGAAAGCCAGTGAGAATGCAATTATCGGTTGTAATGACCATACTTTGGTAACTGAGGCTGATGGACGACGCTGGGTGACTCGCGAGCCCGCAATTGTCTATTTTCACCGTCATTATTGGTTTAACATTATTGCGATGATTAGAGATACGGGCGTAACGTATTATTGCAACTTGGCAAGTCCATATACGCTTGACCAAGAGGCGCTCAAATACATTGATTACGACCTCGATATTAAGGTCTTTCCCGATGGGGAAAAACGACTGCTCGATGTGGATGAATATGCTGCACATGCAGCAGAGTGGAATTATCCACCTGAGATAGATCAGATTCTGCGGGGGAGCGTCCATGAACTCATCCGGTTTGTTGATGAAGAGTTAGGGCCGTTTGCCCCGGGTTACGTTGACCTCTGGTACAAGCGATATCAGGAGCTGAAGCCGAGAAGAAAGGGCCGTCCCAAACCAAGGTAAATACGATATAGTCAGAATGAGTCTAGGACCGCGGTCCTGGACTTATTACTTTTGGTGAAATAAAAGTAGCATGATAAATAAAGGAGTAAGATTGGTGGCATGAGTAAGAGACCAAATTATCGGCGCATTGCGCATAAGCGTTGGACAAAAAATAGTACTTTGAATATCATTATTTCGTTAGTGGTGATCGTGTTGTTGGCGGTCGTGGTCCCTGAAGTTCAAAAGAAAATGAACAACTCGGGCGACGAAGCTAAGATGCAACTGACTAATCAAGACGTCAAGCATCAGACCGAGTTAGCCGCACTTGAGTATTCCGGGCAACAGACAATCCAGATTAATAACAATAATCCCGGGTTTACGGAAGATGAGTTGTCACTTGCAAAGGGGACTTGGCAGCAATATGGTGACTTGGACCGGTTAAACCGGGTGACTATTGCGAAGGCGATGCTCGGACAGGATTTGATGCCAAAGTCTGAGCGTGAACGTCTGTATGTTGATCCGACGGGCTACCATAATAAGAAAGTGGCGATGAACGGCCATATGGATTGGTTGTACAATAGGAGTCACCTGATTGGCTATCAGCTAACGGGTCAGAATAATAATTTGAAAAATCTGATGACTGGCACGCGATCGCTGAACGATCCGGGAATGACTAAATACGAGAATCAAATTGCGGAATACATCAGAACAACGAATCACCATGTGTTGTATTATGTCCAACCAATTTTTCGTGGTGACGAACTTGTCGCACGTGGAATTTCAATGAGGGCACAGTCAGTGGAGGATTCCACAATTAAGTTCAATATCTATATTTTTAATGTGCAAGAGGGCGTCAGCATCAACTATGCCGATGGTACAAGTAGGAAGGTGTAAGTAACATGGAACAAAAGAAATTTGAGAAGTTAACATTTATTGGTAAGCCATTTCTTCAGATTGCGCCAAATGACGGTAACGGCTATTTTGCCGCTTACCAAGAGGTGGAGGAAAGTGCTGATTTCGTTGGCTTGGATGAGACTAACGACCTAGAACGTAATCGTGCCGGACTTGTAATCTTTGGCCCTGAGACTTTTATGTATTGGCAGGGGATGCTGTACAAGGGAGAAGCTGATTTACCAAAGGGTTTAATGAAGTATGAGCTACCCGCAAGTAACGCAGTGGTGGATGAGAAGAACGGAAACGAGAGTATTTTCCAGCTACCATTGAACTTGACAATTCCCACACTTTTGGCGGATATCAAGCAGGCTGGGATAGAAGTACCAGCAAACTTGGGTCTGAGCGAGAAGCCGTACGTATTGAACGTGCTCTATCCGGACAAACAAAAACACGTCACTGCAGTTTACCTGGGCGACGTGATCGAAGATGTAAACGACTAGAGATAGTCGTTTTTATTTTGGTTACTTACCAGATTATGTAATTATACAAAGAGAAAATAATTGATCCAGTGGCATAGCAGATAAAAGCCGATAATAAATTAATCCAGATACTTTCGGCCAAGATAGTTTTGTAATTATACTTATGAGCAAGTTTATTCTTGAAAAATGTATAAAAAATTTTGAATAAAAATAAAAATGCAAAATATCCCGATATGAATGGATAGATAACATACGCACTATCGAGATTAGCTAAGAGAGCACCTATTAGAGGAAATAGTAAAACTAGGGCGACTACAGTAGACCAATTAAAAATAAATAAAATTACCTTGGGTAATTTATCACTAACCGCACTTAATTCATCCCTACGTAAAGTAACAAAATCCTCCTTGCCTCCCATTTCGAGATAACTTTTCTCAGTGTTATCAATGATGAGTGGTCTGAAAACGACTGCAATTGCTATAAATATTATATATATGCCAAATGGCCACGTGACTTGATTCAAAGGGTTCTCCCGACTAATAAAAGGTTTTATCAAAGTATACACCTATTTTGAAGTTGTTTAGTAGAATTGCAATCTATTTTGGAACTCTTGTTCGTTATTTTAAATAATTTACGACACCTATTATGGAGTTGATATTGATCAAGATGCAAGTTCTGGCTTAGATTCTGGAGTTGCAAGTGTTTCACAAGTAAGCACAAAAGTACAAGCGAATTATGTTGCTAATCAAATTTTGTCCCAATTTCCAGACTATCACTCTTTATTTGGTGCAATAAATTGGACCGTCTCTAGTCAGGAACAACATATTTCAACACCGATTGCAGAATATTATGTCTCGCTTGAAAATAAGTGGTCAGGGGCCGTAGTTGATGGAAGTATGGGTATTATCTCAATAAGTGATGCTCAAGTGATTAATGAGAGTACAGACGTTTTACAGAGCTTTAATGATGTAATGACATCATATGATGTAGGTGATCTGAATGGTGTATTTAATAAACTTGCACCAATGATTGGAAATGGATCAATTAAAGCAGGACTAGTAGTTAGGGATAACATGGTAGGTTTTAAAGTTAGTGTAGAGGGAACGGTTCAGAGTACAACTTCAAATTCTGTAGTTGATAATAAATATACACTTACTTTAGAAACGTATATCCATAGAAACCAAGTACCTAATGAAGTGTACCAACCGATATATGAAACTGCCACAAATCCAAATCTTATCAAGCAAACTTCAACCGTAATGTTATATGCAGGTCTAACGGTAATTGTGATTTTAGGTGGGCCACAATTGCTGCCTGTTGCAACAACTCTTGCGGTGAGCGCAGATAAGTTAAAACAAGGATTAGATAGTTTAATCGACGTTTTGAAATCAATGGGAAGTGTACTTAACATTTTATAACTAGCCTAATTGGTTTAATAGGAGAAATAGAAGTAAATGAAGGCCGCACCAAGGTCACGGATAAGAATTAGTAGAATGTTGACTGTTAAATTAGTATAACCTGGCTTAATTATATTAAATTTTATACCTATCTGTTTTGCGTATATAGCATCAAAAATCCTGTATAAAGCGAAGAAGCATAAGAATACAGAAATAATAGGAAAAAAAGTAGTTGTACTACTTGGTTTTGCGATAGTTGCACCAAAAGAAATTAGTGGTAAGATTATCCAAAAAAAGAATAAAACTGTATTAAAGCGTAGTAACTTAGGGTTTTGTTTTTCTTCTATTTTTTTTACGGTATATTTGATTTCTTTCTTTAAATTTTGCCATCCTTTTAAATTTAAGAAATGGTGAACTTCAAATCCTTTTCGCAGATACCGGATTAAAAAGGATAAATATGCCGTTAAATATAGTAGTCCAATTTGAGTTATGTAAGGAACAAAATATTTCAATAGTATCTCCTTTGATAATTTGATGACTTATAAATATCAGCTGCAGTGTTGCTCATAGTATACAGTTATTTGTGATATTAAAATATGATTCTGTTAAATAAAAAAAGTACCCATTTCTTTTGAAAATTCAAAGGAAATGGGTATTTGTCAATTTTGGTAAACTAATTTAGAGATAGCTATTTTTGTGTGGGGTCAATCGAGAGGTTGTCATACTCGAGGTATGCGCCAATAGCTGTTGAGATGAACATGATGAGCATGACCCAGCCAACGGCAGTTCCAGCAATCTGATCAAATGTCAGCACCTGTCGTACCAGATAAGTTGCTAAGCCACAAAGAATGAAGTCGAGCAAGATATTGGCAAGCTGGTACAGGCGTCGGCGACGAACACTGAAGAAGCGTAATGTTTGGAGAAAGAAGCTGTTCTCGACGTTATCGGAGATCAAATCGAGTGGACGCTGAATAGTTCCCTTGATACCAAACATGATGAGGGCACCAACGAATGCACCGACAGCGGTTCGCCAGAGGCTGGCGGGGTGAATCACAAGGGCATTGAAGCCAATACCGATGAGCGTCAGGGTACAAAGATAGGGGATGACCAGCAGGAAGACGAAGACGTCTGCTACTTTATTTTTTTTCATGATGTAATCCTTTTCTAGTTGTTGACTATAGCTTACTATTTTTTGCTGTGTTTTGAAATACGTGGGACAAAGCCTAGGCTATAATTAATGTAACATGATCAAGTACATAGTAGCTTTCCAGTAAATAATTCTGTGTTTTTTGGTAAAATAATGTAGTATAGAAGTATTATTCTCTTGCACCGAACAATCATTTTTTGCAGGAGATAAGAGCTATGCTATAATTATCTTAATTTAGATTTACAATACAAAAGGAGTGTGAAGTAGTTTTATGAATGGTGACCCTGGAGCCGGTTCCTTAGGCGGACAGATACTGTTGATTGTCATCTTAACGTTAATTAATGCCGTGTTCGCTGCGGCTGAGATGGCAATCGTTTCCGTTAACCGCAATAAACTTGAGACTGAGGCAAATGATGGTGATAAAAAAGCCAAAACATTGCTCAGCGTAATGTCTCAATCAACTAATTATCTCGCAACGATTCAAGTTGCCATTACTTTCGCTGGTTTCCTATCCAGTGCGAGTGCCGCAACTAATCTAGCTCAATTCTTGGAGCCACTCTTTGGTGGCGCCAGCTGGGCACGGGAAGTCTCAATTGTCGTGATTACCGTGGCCTTATCATATGTTTCTCTAGTCTTTGGTGAACTTTATCCAAAGCAGATTGCTATCTCAAGGTCCGAGTCGGTCGCAAAGGCTACAGTCGGGCTGGTGCGCGTCGTGGGTATTTTCCTTCGGCCATTCGTTTGGTTGCTTTCCGCATCGACCAATCTGTTGATGAAGGTCACACCAATTGACTTTACCGACAATCAAGACGATATCACGAGAGAAGAGATGCTCTCGTTAATCGAAACCTCGCGTAAGAAGGGTGTCATTGGCTTAGACGAGTTTCACATGTTGGAAGGAATCATTACTTTCAATGATAAAATGGCGCGTGAGGTCATGGTGCCAAGAACCGATGCATTCATGATCGACATCGAGGACGATAAGCAGGAGAATCTGGATGCAATTCTGGATCAGCCTTATTCGAGAATCCCCGTCTATCGCGGAGACAAGGACAAGATTGTGGGTGTGATTCACATCAAGACTATCCTGAAGATTGCGCGCCGTGACGGTTTTGGAAACTTGAAGCTGGAAGACTCGATGGCTAGTCCGTTGTTCGTGCCTGAAACAATCATGATTGACGAGCTGCTGGTTGAGATGCAGAAGACGCAGATGCAAATGGCCGTCCTGCTTGACGAGTATGGTGGGGTCGTCGGAATTGCAACGATTGAGGACTTACTGGAAGAGATCGTTGGTGATATTGATGACGAATCAGATCATTCAGAAACACTTTATAATAAGATAAACGAGAATCAGTATGTGATCGCTGGTAAGATGCCAATCGATGACTTCAACGAAGTCTTCGAGACGGAAATCGATGTGAGCGACGTTGACACTATTGCTGGCTTTGCAATCACGGAGCTCGGCATGATTCCAAGTAACAGTGCTAAATTAAAAATTCCGCTAGAAAATGGCATGATTCTAACAACTGGTCGGGTTAAGGGCTCACGACTTGAGACGCTGACACTCGATGTACCTGAGGATGAAGATGGCGATTCTAATGGAACTGAACCGGACAGCGGCGATTAAGTCGCTGTTTTTTTTGCACTAGTGTGGTACAGTAATAAAGGATTTTTACCGTAAGAAATAGATATAATTAGTGAAACATTTAAAGGATTAAAATAATGCAAAACTTAACAAATGAGGTCGCAAAAAGACGGACCTTCGCAATCATCTCCCACCCCGATGCTGGTAAGACAACAATTACCGAGCAACTATTGTTATTCGGTGGTGTGATTCGTGAGGCTGGTACCGTTAAGGCCAAGAAGTCTGGTCACTTCGCAACGAGTGACTGGATGGATATTGAAAAGAAACGTGGTATTTCGGTTACCAGTTCCGTGATGCAGTTTGAGTATCAGGGCAAACGAATTAACATCCTGGATACTCCCGGACATGAGGATTTCTCTGAGGATACATACCGAACTTTGATGGCCGTCGATGCCGCTGTCATGGTAATCGACTCTGCTAAGGGTATCGAGCCTCAGACTAAGAAGTTGTTCAAGGTTGTTAAAAAACGGGGGATTCCGATTTTTACATTCATGAATAAACTTGATCGTGATGGCCGTGAACCGCTAGATCTAATTGCTGAACTCGAGGATTTACTTGGTATCGAGGGTGTCGCAATGAACTGGCCAATCGGTATGGGTAAAGGACTGAAGGGTCTGTATGATATTGCCAATCATAGAATCGAACTCTATCGTGCAGAGGCTGCCGATAAGTATCTCGAGCTGGATGAGGATGGTCGGTTGTCTGAGGACAATCCGTTGACAAAGGAATCAATCTACGACGATACTCTGGGTGACATCGAGTTGTTACACGAAGCTGGCAATACTTTTGATGCTGCTAAAGTTGCGGTTGGTGATCAGACTCCTGTGTTCTTTGGCTCGGCCTTAACCAACTTTGGTGTAGAGACCTTCCTAGAACAATATGTCAAAATCGCACCAAGCCCCGATAGTCATGAAGTGACACTTGCTAATGATGACAAGGAAGAACTGGCTGCAGACGATGAACAATTTGCCGGTTTTGTCTTCAAGATTCAAGCAAATATGAATCCTGCACACCGTGATCGCATTGCCTTCGTGCGGATTTGCTCTGGTGAATTCGAGAAGGGAATTGACGTCACTCTAGCCAGAACTGGTAAGTCAATTCGCTTGAACAATGCCACAGAGTTCATGTCTAGTGAACGTGTGCAGGTAAGTAATGCTGTTGCTGGTGATATCGTTGGTCTGTACGATACTGGTAATTTCCAGATTGGTGATAGCATCTACTCAGGTAAGCGCAAGGTTGAGTTCCAGGAACTGCCACAGTTTACACCGGAATTATTCATGCAAGTGACTGCTAAAAATGTTATGAAGCAAAAGTCGTTTCATAAGGGGATGCAGCAGCTTGTGCAGGAGGGTGCGGTTCAGTTGTACCGTAACTATCAGACGGATGATTACATTCTGGGCGCTGTCGGACAGCTGCAGTTCGAGGTCTTCCAATACCGGATGTTAAACGAGTATAACTCTGAGGTTGTGATGACGCCGATTGGCTCACGTGTGGCGCGCTGGATTGATCAAAGCCAGCTAGATCCCAAGATGTCCTCCAGCAGAAATTTATTGGTGAAGGACCGCTTCGACCAACCACTATTCTTATTTGAGAACCAGTTTGCACTACGTTGGTTTGCTGATAAGTATCCGGACGTGCAGTTACACGCCAAACTATAATACTGACAAAAAGGGCTTTGGATTTTATCCAAAGCCCTTTTAGCTGTGTTCTATCGTGTATTGTGGACCACTATGCTGTTTCGCGCCTCAAAGTAATATCGATGACGCGGTGTCTTTCCGTTTCGTTGATTTCTAGTTTGGGTCGAATCTCCTTTTCGAAGAGATTATCGATTACGAAGTCAACCTCCATTTGCTTGATTTTTCTGACTTTATTAGAGATTACAGCGTCGATGTGGCGACGAGCCTCACTATAAATCACTGTTGTGTTGCCAAGTGAGTAGACCTTGATTAGATTTGCGTCTGTTGCTGCAAGTTGATTCTCGACCATCCTGCGATATGAGTTGGTTACGTCAATTAAATGCATCTTGTTCACCACTTTTTCTTAAACTTGTTAAATTCATTATAGCGCTTTTTTAGCTTTTAAATAAAGGATTATGCGATACTTTGTGTTAAAAAAAGTGAATGCTTTTTAAAGCACTCGCTTGATAATTCTAGTCATTATTTTGTCTTTGTTTTAGAAGCAGCAATCTTAATCTCATTATTCTCGATCTTAGCCTCTAGCTGTTGTTCCTGTGGATTCTCCAGGTAGAAGTCAGCCACCTTATCCTCAATCTGTTCTTGAATAGTACGACGGAGTGGCCGTGCACCCATTGCTGGATCGTAGCCTAACTCAACCAACTTCGATTTAGCTGGATCCGTGACCTTAATGGTCAGACCCTGATCTGCAATCATCTTGTTGGTGTCATCAATCATCAAGTCCACGATCTGTAGCAAGTTCTCCTTCGAGAGTTGTTTAAACTCAACGATGTCATCAAGTCTGTTCAAGAACTCAGGTGTGAAGTATTCTGTCAACTTATTCATGATGGAGTGGGTGATGCCGTTGATGGTTGCGGCAAAG
Source organism: Amylolactobacillus amylotrophicus DSM 20534 (assembly GCF_001434555.1). Lineage (NCBI taxonomy): Bacteria > Bacillati > Bacillota > Bacilli > Lactobacillales > Lactobacillaceae > Amylolactobacillus > Amylolactobacillus amylotrophicus. The sequence goes on along the minus strand of NZ_AZCV01000001.1, from coordinate 529,865 downwards.
CCCACGTTAGCTTCCTGCACACCCTGACCAGCGTTTGAGGTCATAATGATGATTGTGTCCTTAAAGGAAACTGTTCGACCTTGGGAGTCCGTCAGTCGACCATCATCTAAAATCTGTAAGAACATGTGAAGAACATCAGGATGAGCTTTCTCAATTTCATCGAACAGGATCAGGCTGTATGGATGACGACGAACTTGCTCGGTCAACTGACCAGCTTCCTCGTAACCCACATAACCTGGAGGTGAACCTATGAGCTTCGAAATCGAATGCTTCTCCATGTACTCACTCATATCGAATCTAATCATTGATTCGTCCGAGCCAAACAGTTGCTTAGCGAGCTGCTTAGCTAGCTCTGTTTTACCAACACCTGTTGGGCCAACGAACAGGAAGGAACCGATTGGCCGACCGGTCTTATTGAAGCCGACCCGGTTACGCCGAATAGCCTTTGCAACCTTATCAACAGCCTCATCTTGACCAATGACGTGCTGATGTAAGTCATCAGCGAGGTTCTTCAGTTGATTTTGCTCCTGGGCCTTAAGTTCGCCAACCGGAATATTTGTCTTCTCTTCGACAATCTTCTCCATGATTTTCTCGGTAATTTGCGGTGTCTTATCGGGATCCGTATTCTCGTTCTTCATCTGATTGTACTTGTCAATCTGATCGCGATAGTATGCGGCCTTCTCGTAGTCCTCGTTCTTCAAAGCGTCCTGCTTCAAGCGCTCGGCTTCGTCGATACGATTCTTGACTGTGGCTTCGTCGATTGCCGGAATCGTTAAGTTCATCCGTGAACCCGCCTCATCGAGCAAATCAATCGCTTTGTCAGGTAGGAAGCGGTCTTGAATATAGCGTGCGGATAGTTTAACCGCCGACTCGACTGCACCTTCAGTAAACTTGACGTGATGGTATGCCTCGTATTTCGGCTGCAAGCCGCGCAAAATTTGAATTGTTTCGTCGACTGATGGTTCATTTACTTGAACCGGCTGGAAGCGCCGTGCAAGGGCAGAATCCTTCTCAATCGTCCGGTATTCATTCAAGGTGGTGGCACCCACAAGTTGTAGCTCACCGCGTGCAAGTGCTGGTTTTAAGACGTTACCGGCATCCATGCCGCCTTCGGCGTTACCAGCACCGACAATTTCGTGGATTTCATCGATAAATAAGATGATAGAGTTATCCTTTTGAATCTCGTCGATTAATTGTTGCATCCGTTGTTCAAATTGACCGCGGATTCCGGTTCCTTGGACCAGTGAAACGACGTCTAGTCGAATAACTTTCTTCTCTTGTAGTTTAGCTGGCACAGCGCCATCAGCAATTTGTTGTGCAAGTCCTTCCACAACAGCTGTTTTACCGACACCGGCCTCACCGATTAATACTGGATTATTTTTCGTTCTTCTATTTAAAATCTCAATTACACGTGCAATTTCTTTATCGCGCCCGATTACCGGGTCGATTTTACCAGTGCGTGCTAATTCAGTCAGGTCGACTCCAAACTGAGCAAGAATTGAGTTGCCACGTTTGTTGCCGCCACCGTTACGACCGGCCTGAGTAGGTCGTTCTGATGTTGGTTGACCATTCAAATTATTTTCCTGTTGAGCACCATTTAACTGGTTAAATAAGTCATCAATGCTTGAGAAACCAAATGGATCGTTACTGTTCATTGAGTTACCCTGTTTCTGTTTTAATAATTGATAGCAGTTTTGACATAGATTAATCTCTTGCTGGTTGCCGTTGACATTCGCATAGAGGTGAATCGTTGCTTCTCTTTGTTGACAATTCTGACAAAGCATTTCGTTCCCACCTTTTCTTTTCGATTAAGTTTATCTATCCTAAACTCAAGTAACATTATACAATTAGCACTCATGTGAGGCAAGTGCTAAGACTTGAGCTTTTATGTTAGGCAAATTAGGAGTCCGTGGTTATAATAGAAATGATTGGAGTGAAACTATGGATTACAATACTATTTTAAATGACCTAGTAAGTGGTAAATTATCGGAATTTCGTGTGGCGCCAGCCGAAGCATTTGCATTTCAGGCCGCACTACGTGAATTTGGTAAAAGAGCCGAGATTGTTGGTCGTGCCGAACGTGGTGGCGATGTCGTCTACACTGGTCTAAATGAACAATGAAAACATTTACATGGATGCTTGTTTAATTCGAAAAAGAATGATAATCTTAGTATCGATGATTTGAGTTTACTCGGTCAATTTTTGTATTATAAAGGAGACAAACATAATGGAAAAACGAGATTTTCACGTAACAGCAGAAACTGGTATTCACGCACGTCCTGCAACTTTATTGGTGCAAGCTGCAAGCAAGTTTAACTCTGACATTAACCTTGAATTCAATGGTAAGTCAGTTAACTTGAAGTCAATCATGGGTGTAATGTCACTCGGTGTTGGCCAAGGTTCTGATGTAACAATCAGTGCAGAAGGTGACGACGAAGCAGAAGCAATCGCTGCTATTGAAGAAACAATGACAAAGGAAGGACTAGCTGAATAATGACGAAAACACTTAAAGGGATTGGCGCAAGCGACGGCATTGCAATTGCCAAAGCTTATATGTTAGTAGAGCCTGACCTTTCGTTTTCAAAGTCATCAGTTAGTGAAGTCGACGCTGAAGTAGCAAAGCTCCAGAAGGCGATTGCTACCTCGACCGATGAATTACACGTCATTCGTGATAAAGCAAAAGAAAACCTGGGTGAGGAAGAAGCCCAGGTTTTTGATGCACATTTGATGATTTTAGCTGACCCAGAATTTACTGGTGCAGTTGAACAAAAGGTAAAAGACGAAAAAATCAACAGCGAAGCTGCTTTAGATGAAGTATCGACAATGTTCATCGGCATGTTTGAGGCGATGACCGATAATCCATACATGCAAGAACGGGCGGCCGATGTGCGTGATGTTTCGAAGAGAATCATGGCACACTTGTTGGGTGTCGAATTACCAAACCCTGCTTTGATTAATGAAGAAGTGATTGTGGTTGCACACGATCTGACACCAAGTGATACAGCTCAATTGAACAAGAAGTTTGTGAAGGCTTTTGTCACTGATATTGGTGGTCGGACAGCTCACTCAGCAATCATGGCTCGCTCGCTGGAAATTCCAGCCGTTGTAGGTACCGGTAAGATGACTGCAGAAGTTGCTGCAGGTCAAAAGGTGCTAGTCGACGGAATGACTGGTGAAGTCATCGTTGAGCCGGCTGACGATACTGTCGCAGAGTTTACCCAAAAGGCTGCAGATTTCGCTGCACAAAAAGCTGAATGGGATAAGTTGCGTGACGAAAAAACGGTCACTGCAGACGGTAAGAGCTACACCTTAGCCGCAAACATTGGTACACCGAAGGATTTGACCGGAGTACACGAGAATGGTTCTGAGGCTATTGGCTTGTACAGAACAGAGTTCCTGTACATGGATTCTGCCGAATTACCAACCGAGGATGATCAGTTTGAAGCGTACAAGGAAGTACTTGAAAGCATGGACGGCAAACAGGTTGTGGTTCGGACGATGGATATCGGTGGAGATAAGCATCTCCCATACCTACCGTTACCAGAAGAAGATAATCCATTCTTGGGTTACAGGGCAATCCGTATCTCCCTCGATCGGCAAGATATCTTCCGGACGCAATTACGTGCTTTAATCAGAGCATCCGCTTACGGTAACTTAGGAATTATGTTCCCAATGATTGCAACGATCAAGGAATTCCGTGATGCTAAAGCCATCTTTGAAGAAGAGAAGGCTAAGCTGGTCGAAGCTGGCGTTAAGGTAGCTGATAAGATTGAAGTCGGCATGATGATGGAGATTCCAGCCGCTGCAGTGCTCGCTGACCAATTTGCGAAGGAAGTTGACTTCTTTAGTATTGGTACGAACGATTTGATTGCCTACACAATGGCAGCAGATCGTGGTAACGAGCATGTTTCATACCTTTACCAACCGTATAACCCATCTGTTTTGCGCTTAATTAAGCACATTATTGAATCAGCACACGCTGAAGGTAAATGGGCTGGTATGTGTGGTGAAGCTGCCGGTGACCCAATCATGGTTCCTATCTTGCTTGGAATGGGGCTCGATGAGTACTCAATGAGTGCAACTTCTGTCTTGAAGATTAGAAGCCTGATGAAGAAGCTCAGCACGACTGATATGGTCGAATTAGCTGAGCGGGCAACTAAGGAATCAGTTACAAACGATGAGAACATCAAGTTAGTCAACGAATTTATGGATAAATTCAGTAAATAGCAGTTGCTAATGAATTGAGATCTAACCACAATGGTTAGGTCTCTTTTTTGTTTTCTAGATTTAGCTTTCGTGATTGAATTGAAAAAAAGTAATTAAAAAGCTTGCGTTGCTAAATTTACAAATGTAAACTAAGTTTATTAAGTTTACAGATGTAAATTAATGGAGGAAGAAATGGTAACGACAAAGAAGGCGGAAATTAGTCCGGCTGAGTGGCAAGTGATGCGGATTGTCTGGACGCTAAAGGAAGTCACAGCCCAGGATATTATTGATGTGATGCTAAGGAAGACGAGCTGGACCGAGTCGACGATTAAAACGTTAATCGGCCGGTTGGTCAAGAAGGGCTACTTGGCTAAGAACGATGAGAGTAGACCTTACCTCTACACTGCACTGGTGACGGAAGAGCTGACCATGGAGGAGCATGAGAAACAATTAATTGCGAGTTTTTGTGCGCACCATGTTGGTTCTGTATTGACGGATGTCTTGAGTGACACCGAATTAACTAAGTCCGATATTCAGCGAATGATTGTGATGCTGACTGAGAAAGCCAAAACGGCACCAGAAGTTGTGCAGTGTAACTGTATTTAAAAATTGAGATTGCGAGGAAATTATTTTGGATAAAACGAAACCAATGAAGATGGATCACGATCACATGGAACACGAGCAGATGGATCATTCGATGATGAATCACGGCGGAATGGATCATAGCCATATGCACCACGGTATGTCCGGGATGGAGCATATAGGTAACTTGAAGTTGAAGGTTGTTGTATCCTTTATTCTCGGAATTCCGATTCTGTTGATGGCACCCATGATGGGTGCTGAGCTACCGTTTCAATTCACATTTACCGGCTCGAGCTGGGTTGTATTAGCTCTCTCAACAATCTTGTTTTTTTATGGTGGCTGGCCATTCATCGGCGGTGCCTACGAGGAATTAAAACAGAAGAAGCCGGCAATGATGACCCTGATAGCAATGGGAATTAGCGTGGCCTATTTCTACAGTGTCTATGCCGTAATTAACAATGACTTGCTTGGTCGACACCCCCATGTGATGGATTTCTTCTTTGAGCTGGCATCATTAATCATCATCATGCTGCTAGGTCACTGGATCGAAATGAATTCGGTCATGAAAGCTGGTAGCGCACTTGATCAGTTGAGTAAGCTGGTGCCAGATGTTGCCCATGTGCTGCACGAGGATAATCAGATTCATGACATGCCCGTCGCAAGCCTACAACAAGAGATGACTGTGTTAGTTCGTGCCGGTGAGAGTATCCCCGCGGACGGCGTTATCGAGGATGGTAGTAGCCACGTCGATGAATCACTCGTGACTGGCGAGTCGCGTAAGGTGGCTAAGCAAATTGGCGATCAGGTCATTGGTGGGACGATTAATGGCGATGGTACACTGACAATTAAAGTTACCCAGGAACAAGGTAAGGGCTTCTTAGCCCAAGTTTCAGAACTAGTCATGAATGCCCAGTCAGCTAAATCACGTGCCGAAAATTTGGCAAACAAGGTTGCTGGCTGGTTGTTCTACGCTGCCTTGACCGTCGGTATCGTAGCCTTCTTAATTTGGCTCCCAACTAGCGGTCTCTCGAAAGCTGCCTCGATTCTCGTGACCGTACTTGTAATTGCGTGTCCACATGCACTTGGCTTAGCGATTCCACTCGTGGTATCGCGTTCCACATCTATTGCTGCGATGAAGGGTCTCCTGATTCGTGACCGTGATTCATTAGAGAATGCCCAAAAGATTGAGTATGTTTTGATGGACAAGACTGGTACTCTGACCGAGGGTGTATTCGAAGTTACCGCAATCAAATCGTTAACGGATAATATGAGTAAAGATGAAGTTAGTGCGCTATTTGCAGGACTAGAGCAGAATTCCAGTCACCCGATCGCCCAGAGTATTGTTGATTATGTTGCGGCCAAGGGAATTACTGCCACCAAATTTACGGACGTCGAAACCGTTAAGGGTGTCGGGATGCAGGGTACTTATGAAGGTACAAAATACATGATTGTGAACAGAAAGTATCTGGAACAGAATCAGATTAATTTCGCGCAGGTAGAATATGACCAGTTAGCTGGTCAAGGTCTGTCTGTGAGCTTCCTGATTGCTCAAAATGAGGTCCTCGGAATTATCGGTGTTGGTGACAAGATTAAGGAGAGTACTAAGGCCTTCATCAAGCAGTTGAAGAATCGTAACCTGATACCGGTAATGTTGACTGGTGATAATGCTACTGCTGCCAAAATTGTGGCGGACCAGATTGGCGTGACGGAATTTAAGGCTGAATTGCTCCCTGATGATAAGCAGAAGATTGTTGCACAATATCAAGCTGCCGGTCATCGGGTGATGATGGTCGGTGACGGGGTCAATGATGCACCTGCACTTGCACTGGCTGACATCGGGGTGGCAATTGGTGCCGGAACAGACGTGGCCATTGATGCTGCGGACGTCATATTGGTGAAGAGCAACCCAACGGATATCTTGAACTTCCTGGATCTGGCAAAAGCTACGAACAAGAAGATGGTTGAGAATCTCTGGTGGGGTGCAGGCTACAACATCCTTGCCTTACCACTAGCTGCTGGTGTATTAGCTCCAATTGGCTTTATCCTGAATCCAGCTGTTGGTGCAGTGTTGATGTCTTTATCGACAGTGATCGTCGCCGTTAATGCGATGGCTTTAAAGGTCAAAACAAATAACTAGTGATCGTGTTAAAAATTAGTGTGTGTTAATAACTCCCTAAAATAAGGGCCGCCATATTGGAATTTGGATTCCTGTATAGCGGCCCTTTTGGTTATCTGTTTTAGAGCGTGATATTATTCGTGTCGTCGTGATCGTTGTAGAAGCCTAAGTGGGGAATGCTTAGTGTGACGGTCGTACCCACGTACTCGGTCGATTGGAGAGTTAATTTATGGGCCAGTTTCTTCGCCATTTTAGAAGCGAGGTAGAGGCCGAGACCAGTCGACTTGGTGTTCTGCTTGCGCCCATTCGAACCGGTGAAACCCTGCTCAAATACCCTGGAGAGATCTGCTTTCGGAATGCCAATCCCATTATCCGTCAACGAAAGGGTTACTTCCTGTGGCGTGGTTCTGATGGTGAATTCAACCTTGCCGCCCTCCGGAGTATACTTGATGGCGTTACTCAGCAGCTGATTCAAGATGAATTTAAGCCACTTCTCGTCTGTTAGAATCGTGGAATCCGTACCCAGAATATTGAAGGAGATTTGCTTATTTAAAATATAGGTCATGTTCTCGATGGCGACGTCCTTTACAATTTCCTTCAGTGAGTACTTAGCAATGATGTAGTCGTTTGAGAAATTTTCGAGACGGGAGTAGTAGAGAACCTGTTCCACTAAGTGATCGATTCTGGAAATCTCTTCAGTAATCTGCGCACTTTTGGTTTCAGGGATGTTTGTGGCAACCGATTCATTCAGCAGTTGCAAGGCTGAAATGGGTACCTTGATCTCGTGAATCCACGTGTTGATGAACTCTTGCTGGTTGGCGAGTTGCTCGACCAACTCATTATTGTTAAGCCGGCTGTAGTCAAGGAGGGCATTGTAGGCAGCCTCGTATGCTCGATTAGTGTTGGTTTGGGCTAAGTTTAAGCGTTCCTCGAATCCCTTCTCAGGGTGCTCTGTCCTATACTTTAGCTCCTCGTAGAAGTTGCGTCTGGACCAATAAAGCACTATTAGGAAGAGAAATAAGAAGACAATACTAAGTAGATCCAAGTACAGCAGGCCGAAAATACTTGCCTTTAAACTAGAGTCAATCCAAATAATGAGGTTCAAAAAGATGAGACCGAAGAGAAAGCCCAACACATGGGTTAGATGGTCTTTGAAAAAACGCCAGAAATTCATAAATGCTCCTTTTTATCAGGGAATAATATAGCCCTGACCAACTCTTGTCTGGATGAAGTCAAGTAGCCCAACCTGTTCGAATTTCTTGCGTAGACGGTTAATATTGACTGTCAGCGTGTTGTCGTCAACGAAACGCTCGTCTTCCCACAATGCTCGGAGAAGACTGTTCCGACTGATAATTTGGCCGTGCTGGCGTAACAGATACTGTAAGAGCTTATATTCGTTCTTTGAGAGCTCGATTGTTTGTCCCTGAAACGTTGCCGTACTATTAGATAAGTTCAACGTGAGACCGCCGTGGCTGATTGTTTCGGCGGTCTGTTCAGTGTAGTTATATGTTCGTCTCAGGAGTGCGTTAATCTTGGCCATCAGGACTTCTGTAGAGAAAGGTTTAGCGACAAAGTCGTCGGCGCCTAGGTTCATGGCCATCACCATATCCATATTAGTGTTACGTGAGCTGATAAAGATAATGGGAATTTTTGAGACCGCCCGAATTTTCTGGTTCCAGTAGTAGCCATCAAAAATTGGGAGGTTAATATCCATTAGAACCAGGTCCGGTTGCTCACGTTCAAAAATCTGCATCACGTTGTTAAAGTCGTCAATGATGATGGCTTGCATGTGCCATTTATCGAGCGTCTCAGAAATGAGTTCGGCCACGACAGCGTCGTCCTCAACAATCATAATTTTATACATAATCCACCTCTGCCCTAATTTTACCCGTAATTACCGGTTGTGGCTAGTTAGGTATCCGATGTTTTTTCTGCTAAAATGAGCGTAGCAAGTGATTGAAAGTCCTAATCGAGGTTAGCAAATGAGCATTATTGAGCTGCGGCAAGTCTCAAAGACATACGGAATAAAGAAAAACCGTTATAGTGCGGTCAACAACGTCAGTTTCCGGATTGAACCAGGTGAATTCTTGGGCATCATGGGACCTAGTGGTGCGGGGAAGAGCACATTATTAAACATGGCGTCTACGCTAGACTTTCCCACTAGTGGTACCGTCTTGTTGAACGGAAAGGTGACGACCGGCTTAAACGAGCGCAAATTAGCGGATTTTCGTAAGAACAAATCAGGCTATATCTTCCAAGATTTCAGCCTCCTCGAGAATTTAACCGTGCAGGAGAATATCGAGTTACCATTATTGGCAGACCATGTTGCTGCGCGTGAAGTGTGGCGGCGTGTGAGGCAGGTGGCCCAACTGTTATTGTTAGAGTCTGTTTTGAACCATTACCCAAGTGAGCTTTCCGTCGGCCAAAAGCAACGGGTCGCGGCCGGACGGGCCATTATCAAGCGCCCCGCAATTATCTTTGCCGATGAACCAACGGGGAGCCTCGATTCACGGTCTGCTACTGAGCTGTTGCAATTCCTGTCGGAGGTCAATCAAAAAGAACAGACGACCATCATGATGGTGACGCATGATCCGTTCACGGCCAGTTACTGCAAACGGATTATATTCGTGCGTGATGGTCAGATTTTCTCCGAGATCAACCGCGCGGAAAGTCGCCAGGATTTCTTTGAGAAAATCATCAACATGCAAGCGGTCATTGGTGGGGGCCCCAAACGATGATTATCAAGTTTGCGCTGAAGAACATCAAGCACACCGTTGACCACCTGCCAATCTTTCTGCTCTCAGTTTCTTTCTCGATTATGGTTGCCTTCTCGTTTTTTCAAATTAGTATGAATGACCGAGTTAAGCGAGAACTGGTGGAAAATGTGGGCATACTTGGCAATCAAGGGCTAGCAACCCTGATTTCAATCCATTACTTCATTATTTTCTTTATCTTTCTGTTCGTTCTCTATTCCAATAACTTCTTCATGCGCCAGAAGAGGCGGGACGTGAGCGTGCTTTTATTTGCCGGCTTCTCCAAGCTACAAATTGCCAGTTACTTCATGGTTCAGATTCTAGTCATCGGCCTAATCTGTCTGACTGCCGGAATTGGCCTTGGCTTGATTTTCTCCCGCCTGATTTACATGTTTCTTCTGAAATTAATGGCGCTGGACATTGCACCAATTCTTAGCTGGGATTTACAGGCTGTGCAGGAGATGGCCGTGTTGTTTGCGCTCGCTATGCTGATTCTATTCCTAAACATCATCTATCACATCACCAAAAATAGGGCTTCATTTATCGTCGATAAAGAGACCCGCTTCAAGAAACCAAAGGAGAATTGGCTAATTCAAGTGCCGTTTGGGCTATTCTCCCTCTTCGTTTTAGCCTATGAGTTGTACTGGTGGCTGGCCGATTTGCCGTTTCGGATGCAGCATAACCTGACGACGATTAGTCAGGTACCCGCCGTGATTGCCTCCTTTAGTATTGTGGCGTGCTATGGCTTCTTCAAGTGGACGTTGCCACTCATGATTAATCTTGTGAAGAAAATGCGGTTGCAAAATGATGTGCAATTGATCTGGTTGAATAATCTGAAGCAGTCGTTGCTGCAGAACAGCTTTGTCCTCACGATTATTACGTTGACTTCGATTGTCGCACTAGCTATCTTTAGCGCACTTTCGTACGCTTACCCATACCGCCAACAACAGATACAACGGGATTCGCCCACACAACTTTCCATCACAGCGGCTAAGCTACCGGCAGTGGAAAAGATTGCGTCACGTAATAATGTGAAGCTCAGTAAGCGTGGTGAGACGAAGGTCAAAGTACTTGTGGATCAAAATGGTGGAGAATATTCTGCATGGAGTTTCATTCAATTTAGTTCGTATAACCAATTTATTGGCCAGATGTTTCATAAATTACCCGTACACCTTGAGCCAAATGAGACGATTTTCCTTTCAGATACAGGTGAGGACAACCCGCCTGCTGCCGGTCGGGCGAATGCCAGCGAGTTTCTCCTGCGAGCGCAGATTGCAACCGGGACGCCAGAGCTGAAGATTACTGACCAATCAAAATACTTTCCAATGGGACGCTACATGTATTTCTCAAATACGTTGGTGGTAACTGATGGATTATTTGCTCAAATTACGCCCCAGTACGAATATCGAGTGCTTGGTTTCTCGCTAGAGGGTGAGCTGACAACGAAATTTAAGCGTGCTATGGCTCAACTTAGCAAGACGGGAGAACGAGACCCCGTAGTTTATTTGGGGTTGAATAAGGCAGATAAAGTGCAGGTAGATACTTCGTATGACATGGAGCACTACATCGCAAGCAAACAGGAGTTTAATTTCCTTGAACAGGAAAATGACCGTTTCAAGCAGCTGATCGGGTTAGCGGTCTTTGTTCTCCTGTTCCTGGGCTTGCTCCTAGTTCTCGCTAGTGGCAACCTGTTGCTCCTGAAACTCCAAGATAGTACCTTTGACAATTTGCACGACTTCCGTATCTACCGGAGGATGGGCGGTACTAAGCGGGAGCTCAAACGAATTTTGTTGCGCCAAACGAGCATCTTCTTTTTTGCCCCCGTGTTCATGGCGGTGATTGCCAACCTGGCATTTTTACCCGTGATGACGGGTGAATTCAAGGTCGCGGGCTATGTCTGGCCAATCGTTGTCTACATCATCTATATTACGCTCAATAGTCTGTTCTATTACATTGCTTACCGCAATTTTGATACCTTAATTTATAAATCCGTGATTGAAAAGAAAGGGGATTAAGATGCAAGTTACAGTTTTAGGGATATATGGTGGTTACCCATACAATGGAGTGCCTAGCAGTTCGTACCTCGTACAGGCGGGTGACTTCAACCTTTTGCTCGATGCTGGGAGCGGCTCGTTGTTGGCACTTGAGCGGGTCCTTGACCCATTGCAATTGGATGCGGTACTACTAACGCACTATCATCACGATCATGCTGCTGATATCGGTGTCTTACAGTATTATTGGCAACTACATCAGGGAACGAGAAAGGAACCAATCTTACCAATTTACGGTCATGATCGGGATCCACTCAACTTTGCCAGTCTAACCCTGCAAGGGGTGACTGAAGGACGCGCTTATCATGACTACGCAGCAACCAAGATGGGGCCGCTCACACTGACTTTTCTCGAAACCAAACATCCGGTTCCGGCTTTTGCCGTTCGCATCGAGGATCAAACGGGTACGGTTCTAGTCTTCACGGCGGATACGGCGTACTTCAACGAATTAGTCGAATTCAGCCAGTCAGCTGATCTGCTGATTACGGATACGAATTTTGCTGCTGCTAAAACAGGGCGGAAATGGCATATGACTAGTGTTGAAGCTGCAACTTTAGCAAAAAATTCAAATTCGAAATCACTATTGTTATCTCATTTGCCCCAGCAAATTCCGCTCGCACAGATTTTGACAGAAGCGAGTGAAGTCTATCCCGGAGCCATGCTCGCACATCCCGGCCAAACGTACTCCTTACCAAAAGACTAGACCTTTTGAATGAAATCGAGCGGAAGTAATCAATATTATAAAAATAAAACTATCTAAAAAATTTGCAAGAAATTCTAATGGATAGAAATAGCTCAACCACGCCGTTTAATAAATAACGGAGGCTCTTTTATTTGGAAAAATACTAACTAAAAGAAAGCAATTTCAAAAAACTATAGTCATACCAATTTTTATGTTGTATAATATAAATATGAATTAAGGAAAACAAGTTAGTTTTTGTAAAGGAGTGTGAGTTTTATGGTAAATCTATACACATCACCAAGTTGTACATCTTGCAGAAAAGCTAAATCTTGGCTTAAAGAACATAATATTCCATTTGTAGAGCGTAACATCTTCTCCAATCCACTATCGAAGGACGAAATCATGCAAGTATTGCGCATGACTGAAGATGGCACAGAGGAAATAATTTCTACCCGCTCTCACGCCTTCCAGAATCTTGGTGTCTCGATTGATGATCTTTCAATCGATAAACTATTGGATTTAGTTGTGCAGAATCCTGGCCTATTAAGAAGACCAATCATCATGGATGAGAAGCGGCTCCAAGTAGGTTATAACGAGGACGAAATCAGACGTTTCTTGCCAAGAGAGGTAAGACAACTTGAGCTGCAACAGGCACAAGAGTTGGCCGGATTTTAATGACTTTTAAATGCGATAAAAAGAGAAGCTAATGGCTTCTCTTTTTTATATTGGAGGCTAAAACTTTACTTTTAACACGAACAATGTAGAATATGTGTAAGATAAGAGGTGGTCAATTTGGAAATGAAACGTGTCAATGAAAATACGATTCGGGTTGTGTTGGGCGCTAAGGATCTTGAGGAGCGCGGAATTACGATGCTCGATTTACTAGGTAATCAGGGTCAAATTGAGAACTTCTTTTATAGCATCCTGTCCGAGGTCGATAGTGAGCATGCATTCGCAGATAGCGAAGCCGTTACCTTCCAAGTAATGCCTAATACCAATGGCCTCGAGTTATTGATTAGCAAATCAGGTGTTAGAACAGGAAAGAAGAGTAATCAGCAAAATAATCTCTCGCGCCAAGAAATATTGCACGGCTTGGATGAGCTCTCGCTTAGCAGTGACCGGCTCACCACTATTCAACAGGAGGATCATACACCGGAGCTCGCGAGAACCTATGAGTTTGCTCAGTTTGAAGATGTTATTGGTCTAGCGCATGAACTAAAAGTTAATGGATTGACATCGAAGCTAATGGTTTACCGGGATGTTTATTACTTAGAACTCACATTTGAAAGTGCTGACTTCAGTGAGTTGACGGCAACGGATGCGTGGGTCATCAGTAACGAGTTTGGGTCAGTGGCTGCTAAGTCGTTTGCCGAAGTCAAGGAAAACGCTAAAGTGCTGTTTGAGCATGATGCGCTCGAGAACTTACGCTACTACTTTAACTAATCAAAAAATAATTTGAGAACAAACAGTCAATTTCATTAATGGAATGACTGTTTTTTTGCGTACTTCTAAGTGAGGTAAATAAAATGTATGCAGCACTATTAAATGAGGAGTTGGTCACGGCGGTGGCTGTTTTCGCCCGCGATAGCCAGTCTATTCAGGAGCAAAACTTCGTCTGTCCTAATTGTCGGAAACCAGTCCAGCTGATTGTTTCTGGGCGGTCCGGCCCGTTTTTTAGACACCTCAACACGCGCTTTCGAACAGCTGAGACGCCGGAGCATGAGCTGGGTAAGAAAATTATTTTTACAGCAGCACGAGCTCTTGGCTTGGCGGCAAAGCTCGAGGTGCCACTAGCAAACGACCAGATTCGAGCGGATGTGTACATTGAGACACTCGGACAGACTTACGGCGTCGAGTTACAATGTGCACCATTAACTACGGCTGAGTTTAATGTACGCCATAACTTTTACCACGACGCTCGGATTAGTGATGTTTGGCTGCTCGGAAAACGACATTTCTTGCACCGGAAAATAAAACAAATTCACTTAGATTTGCTCCGTACCAATGCAGACTGGGGTAGTTATCTGATTGAGGTCGATTCATTCGGCCATCTATTCAGGTTGAAATACAATATTCAACAGGATGATTTGAGTAGAAATTGCCGTTATCAGACACAACAATTTGCATTAGATGAACAGGGACTTCTAGCCTTAAAGCAGTTTCGGCCACGTAAACTGCTCAATTATCGGTATGATTATGTGGCTGGCAGTAATTACTTGAAACAGCAGGTCCGCCAACAGACTGCGCTCGGTAAACAGCTGAGTTTGCTATGTTATGAGCGAGGTATTCCTGTGCTGGAACTGGCTGAAAGCGAGCTGGTAGGCTACCGCAAACCGGGTAAAGATGTCTATCTCCTAGCGAGGATTGCGCAAAAAAGGGTAAAAAAATAGCCAGTTGACTGGCGTTATTAGTTTAAAGAACTGTTAAATTACCGTATCTCTGCTGCATATTATTGTAGCTGGTGGCAAAATCATTTGCTTCAAACTGGGTTAAGATAATTTTATTAAGGACGTCTGGTTCGACTAGGCCCTCAATTAACACGCCACAATCATCATCTTTCTCGTAGTTGAAGATGATGGTGGTTGGTGTGGTCTTAACGTTTAATTCGGTCGCTAGGTCAAAGTCAGCATCCATAGCTTGCTTGCAATAGCGGCTAGCACGATTGGCGTTGAATGCTTTCAAATTGATGTTTAGTTCACTTAGAATCCGGTGGACCAGATTAGTGGAGTATGGTTCATGGTGGACGTTAATCGCATTTTGGAGGCGGAGCAGGAATCTGCGGGCCTTCTTGTTACCAAATAAGGAGACTGCGTGGTAGTCACGGAGTGCATTATAGGTCGCAGTAGCTACTTCGTTATGGACCTCAAGACTAGATAATGATAGTCCGCGACGCTTGATGTCTGCCCGAATGGTCTCGATATTCGAGATTGGAATTACGTGGTATTTGACCTCTTGCTTGGTTGATTTGATTGTTTGAATCACTGCCTGCTCATTCTTGAAACAAGCAACGCCGATTGGATTGACAAACAAAAAAATTTCAATCATGTATTATTTCCCTCCAGGTACATCTTTAACAAATACACTCTAACAGATTTTTGTGAAAACTAAAAGTAAAGTAGCTTTTAACGGTGTGCTAAAGCGCGATCACGCTTATTTTGAATTGGTTTTTGAACTATGTGAAATTTGTTTTGCAAGAAATCAAAAATGAATTTCAGCTTCGTGGAATCCGTTCCCTCGATTTCCAGCTCGTGGTCGGTCGAACCATCCCGATAAGTTGTCTGGTCGACCGTGATTAGTGTATCATCTGGTCCCAGCAGAATGGTTCGCTCAGTTGTGGCGGATGCGAAATTAACTAATTTAATGTCTGCAAAATGCTGGGTAAGATAGGCGCCAACTGTCCCGGCAAACCCGGCAGCTGTGCCCTTTATTAGCGACTGGGCAGTTTGATCGTTAATCCGATCTGTGATTTCTATGAGTTGTCTGCCGGTAGCAGAGCTTCCGGTCAACGGCAACTTAAGCGTCTGGACGAAGGAGTGGGCAGTTAGATCATGGCGGATTCTGAGCCCAATTTGGGCATTGTTTAGTTCAAAGTCCGGTGAATCGAAGTAATAATTGGTCTGACTGACCGTGTTTTGTTTCTCGTAGGCAGCAATCAATTTGTGGTAAGTCGTGCGATCGATTAGCGACTTTCGTTCTTGTTCGATTTCTTTAGTCATATGTCACCTCGGGCTAAATATAATGTGCGAAAGTACAACATTTTTGCTTCAGCAATAGTATAATACAAACTTTGGTTTTGAATATGGTAAAATTAGATGATTGTAAGTAGCAAGGAGTTAGCAAGTATGCAAAATTGGGATGCATTTTTATGGCCTTATGAACAAGCCGTTGACGAACTGAAAGTGAAGTTTCGTGGCTTACGCGATGGATTTATCACCGAAGATAGGCATTCGCCCATTGAGTTTGTAGTCGGGCGAGTAAAAACGATAGAGAGCATCAAAGAAAAGTTAGATAGAAGAGTAATTGCACCAGAATTAATTGAGCAGGATATGCAAGATATCGCGGGTATCCGCATCATGAGCCAATTTGTGGACGATATCTATGACGTAGTAGAACTGATTCATAACCGCAATGACATGACGGTCATCGAGGAGCGGGATTACATCAGAAATGCCAAGCCAAGCGGCTACCGCTCTTACCACATGGTGATTGAGTATAAGGTATTCTTACCAACTGGTGAGAAGAAAATCCTGGCGGAGATTCAGCTTAGAACGTTGTCGATGAATTTCTGGGCGACAGTTGAGCATAGCTTGAATTATAAATATAATGGCGAATTCCCTGAGAAAATAAGTGCTAGGTTGAAGTCGACCGCTGAGGCCGCATTTCAGCTTGATGAAGCGATGTCCCAGATTAAAGATGAGGTTCAAGAGGCACAGCGCTTTTTCCACAAAGATAAGGGTCAGAACAAAGATATCGAGTAGTTGAGGTTGACAGATGAAAGTTGCAATTGTAAATAATCATAAAGAGAAAACATTGAGTGTCGTTAAGAAATTGAAGCTGCTTTTGAAAGAGACAGATATTCAATTAAACCAGTTGCAACCAGATATCGTGATTACAGTGGGCGGTGATGGCACGTTATTAAACGCCTTTCACCAGTATTACCAAATTGTCGACCGGATTTCGTTTGTCGGAATCCATACGGGGCACTTGGGATTCTATACAGACTGGCGTGATTATCAACTCGAGGAGTTGGTGGATGCATTAGTCCACTCGACGCCGGAGTCTGTTTCTTACCCGCTTCTCGAGCTTGACGTGACCGACGATGAGGGTAAGAAGTCCTATCTGGCTTTGAACGAGGCAACGATTAAGCGGATGTCCCAGACTCTAAAAGCAGACATCCACATTAAGAACGAGTTCTTTGAGAGTTTCCGGGGAGATGGCGTCTGCGTGGCTACACCAACTGGTTCCACCGCCTACAGTAAATCACTTGGTGGCGCGGTTTTGCACCCACGGTTGAAGGCACTGCAGTTGACCGAAATCGCCTCGATTAATAACCGCATCTACAGGACGTTGTCCTCACCAATCGTGATTGCCCCGGATGAATGGATTACCATCTACCCCGAATCACAGGATGATTATGTGGTCACGCTAGACTCACACGAGCTACGGCACAGGAGAGTGAGTCGTCTTGATTATCGTATTGCAAAGTCCCAGATTAACTTTGCTAAATTCCGCCATACGCATTTCTGGTCGCGAGTCGAAGATGCGTTTATCGCGCAAAAAAATAATAACGAGCAATTTTAGCAATTATGTTACTGAAGTTTATTTTTCAGAGAAAACAACCGGAACGCCTTGGTAATTTCCTCCTAGAACACGGAATTACGAAGCAGGCAATTACAGCGGCAAAGCACCATGCGGGATTAATTCTGGTCAACCACAAGAGAAGGCACACAACGTTCATGCTGCAGGCTGGCGATGAGGTCCTCTTTCTGACCGGAAAGGAACCGGTAAATGAAAATCTGAGGCCGAGCAATTTACCCATTGAGATAATTCACGAGACGAATTCGTACCTGTTGCTTAATAAGCCCGCGGGGCTATTGTCCATGCCCTCAAAGTATAATCAGACAGATTCGGTGGTCAATCGGGTACTAGGCTACCTCGTGCGTACAGGCCAGCTAGATGCACGACCACACCTGGTCAGTCGGCTGGATCAGTTCACGAGTGGGTTGATACTGGTTGCTAAGAATAGTCTGACCCACGCTGCTTTTGCTGCATTACATAAAGATGTCTTCGTGAAGCAATATCAGGCAATTGTTCATGGCGCATTTATGCCCAACCAGATGCATGATCGGGTGGTGGCACCCATTAGCCAAGTGCGCGGATCGGTTAAGAGAACGGTAAGTGAATCAGGCCAATTCTCGGCGACTAAATACACGGTGTTGGAGCAGAATTATCGTGCTGCTAGAGTGGCTTTGCAGTTAGAGACAGGCCGAACACACCAGATTCGTGTCCACATGCAGTACATTGGTCATCCATTATATGGTGATCAACTTTACGGTGTTGCCGATGAACACTGGCGCCAGGCGCTCCACTGCTATTCTTTGACCTTTCCTGATCCTTATACCCATGAGCAAAAAACATTTGAAATAAATCTCCCAGTTGATATGATAGAGCTTTGGAATAGATTGGAGGTAAACAATGAAAACTGAAGAAAAAGAGAAAACGACTGACCTGGACTTTGAACGACTAAGGCAGTTGATGAATACCAATAAGATTCAAGTCTTCAAGAAGGAATTGTTGAACCTCCATTTCTATGATCAGGGCCAGTTCTTCATCAGTCTTGACTCGACAGGACGGAAGAAGATGACTAAGTTACTGTCTCCTAAAGAGATGGGTGACATGTTTGATACGCTGCCGGATGAAGAGCAGGATACACAGGATTTCCTCCAGGAGATGGAGCCTGAATATGCTGCGAACATGTTGAGTGAGATGTACAACGATAACGCCGCCGATATCTTAGAACATCTGGATGATAAGGTGTCTGAAGTCTACCTTGATTTGATGCCGGAGCGGGATGCCAACAAAATTCGCCGGTTGATGCATTATGGCGTCGATACCGCCGGTGGCATCATGACCACTGATATGATAAGTTTGAAGCCCGACACGACGATTATGGACGCCATCGCGAAGATTAAGCGTGATGCGGACTTGGCAGAGACGGTCAACTATTTGTACGTGACCAATTACGAGCGGACCCTAATTGGTGTAATCTCCTTGCGTGAGATTTTGGTGGCTCCGGCCGACGCCTTGGTCCAGGATGTGATGACGGAGAAAGTGATCTCTGTTCACCCCGAGATTGATCAGTCGGATGTGGCGCAAACGATTCGTGATTACGGCTTCCTGGCGGTACCAGTTATCGATTCACAAGAACGTCTCATTGGGATGGTGACCGTTGACGATATCATCGAGGTTATCGATGACGAGGCACAGTCAGACTACTCAGGACTTGCAGGTGTTAACGTGGATGACGTTTCAGAGATGCCCCTGACGGCCACAATGAAACGTCTGCCGTGGTTAATTACACTGCTCTTTTTGGGGATGCTCACCGCGACTTTAATCAATCACTTCGACGTGTTGTTGAATGAGGCCAGTATTCTGGCGGTCTTCATCTCACTCATCACCGGTACGGCTGGTAACGCCGGGACGCAAAGTCTGGCCGTTGCCGTGCGCCGTCTCGCCCTGAGTGATGACGAACAGCCGAGTATGATGAAGATGATCATCAGTGAAGTGATCACAGGTTTATTAATTGGTATATTGACCGGCGTTACAGTTATGGTCCTTGTTGGCCTGTGGAAGCAGAATTTTATCCTCGGTGCGGTGATTGGCCTCTCGATGGCTACCGCAATCTGGGTTGCAAATATGGCAGGAAGTTTGATTCCTCTTGGGATGGACAAGTTGGGCTTTGATCCGGCGGTCGCCAGTGGACCGTTCATCTCTACGCTTAGCGACTTGACCAGTGTGCTGATTTACTTCAATATTGCATCACTACTCATGTCATCATTTCTCTGAAAAACAAAAGAGCGTTCCAGTTGCAAATCAGTAAATGATTTGCAGCTGGAACGCTTTTAATGTGTCATTGATACTCATTTTGTAAATGATTAACGCCAATCAGTCTTGACGTTCGCTAGTGGTACCAATTTGGTTCCGTGGAGTTGCTTAACCGGTAGTTGTTCCAGTAGTTGTTGGTAATTCTGGTAGTTAATACCACCACCGGGTAGCACCTCAATCGCAGATCCGGCCCACTCGATGATTTCTCGTAAGTGGGGGATCGTCCGCTCAATTGGTTGGTCTAGGGCGCCACCGTGTGTTAGCACACGAGTGACTTCGTGCTCAACTAGCCAATCTAGACTAGCACGTTGTAGTTCAGGCTTAATCATGTCGAAGGCCATGTGCAATACGACTTGCATCCCGCCGCTGGCCGCAATAAGGAGCTCCATGGCCTCCTCATCTAGTTCACCGCCTGAGGTGAGAGCGCCAAAGGTCACGGCATCGACACCTAGTTGTTGCGCTGTGAACAAATCGTGCTCCATAATCTTCAACTCGAGGTCGTTATAGACGAAATTGCCGGCGCGGGGCCGAATCATGGCCACTAACGGAACCTGTTTCTCACCCAGATATTTGGCAGCTTCTTCTAAGACGCCACGGCTCACCGTCGTACCACCAACGGCGAGGTTATCGTTTAACTCAATGCGCGTCGCGCCGTTAGCTATGGCTTCCGGAATCTGGGTGAAATTCTCGACCGCAACTTCTTTAATAATCATGTGAATCTCCTTTTAGTAATACTAGTTAGAATACAAAGCCAATCAGTATAACAAGAATACCTAAGATAATCCGATACCAACCAAAAGGTTTGAAATCATGCGTTTTGACGTAACTCAATAAGAACTTAATTGCGAGGTAAGCGACGATGAATGAGACCACCATACCGACTAACAGGATTGGCAGCTGCATTCCCGTAAACTCGTTACCCTTGATGAAGAACTTGGCTAGCTTTAAGAGGCTGGCGCCAAACATGGTGGGAATCGCTAAGAAAAACGAGAATTCCGTCGAGACAAACCGGGAGGCCCCGATTAACATTGCGCCGAGAATTGTGGCGCCAGACCGGGACGTCCCCGGTACGAGTGCTAGTACCTGAAAAAGTCCGATGAGTAGGGCAGTCTGGTACGTTAATTTGTTCAAATCTGTGATGGCGAATCGGGCGTGCTTATTGCGGTTTTCAAGCACGATAAACAAGATACCGTAGATAATTAGGGTCGTTGCAATCACGGGCCAGCTCGTCAGGTGTTCCTCCATAAAGTCGTTTAGCGGTAAGCCAATGATGATGGACGGAATGGTGGCTACGATGACCTTCAGCCAAAGCGTCCAAGTCTGGCGCTTTTCAGCGGGCCGCTTACTTGGTGAGAAGGGGTTCAACTTGTTGAAGTAAATTAGGATAACCGACAGGATGGCACCAAATTGAATGACCACCATGAACATGTCGATGAAGGCCTTAGACTGACTTAATTTGATGAAATAGTCGGCGAGGTAGAGATGACCTGTTGAGCTAATTGGCAGAAATTCGGTGATGCCTTCGATGATTCCAAGGAATATTGCGCGTAAAATGTCCAACATGGGTGATATAACTCCTTTAGTTTCGATTGATTAAGATTGTGTTGTGGCTTGTTTGTAACGCCTTAAATTGAATCTTCTCTAAATAAAACACGGGTTGCTTCTGGGACAACGATATTCTCCTGAACCATCGTCAAAAAGCCTGTCGCGGTATTGCGTTTGTAGAGTGTCGCGTTATCAGAATTCTGGTTAGCGACAACGACGTTTGTCTCACTCGAATCCCAATTGAAGTCGCGTGGAAAGTCTCCGTAGACACTTACTTGTTGGATTAATTGCAACTTAAACGTCTCTTGGTCGACTTTAAAGACAGCGATACTATTGTGCCCCCTATTGGAGACGTACAAGAATTGACCGTCACGCGATAACTTCACGGCAGCTGCTCCGTTTTGAGCGGTGAAATCTGCTGGGATTGTTTTATAATAACCGAGATTGGTGAACTGCCAACTACGCTCATCAAAGCGCACAACGTTGACCTCGCTGGATAATTCGCCGACAACGAACATTACCGGTGCAGTGGTGTGGAACACGATGTGCCTTGTCCCAAAGCCCTTTTCATTCTGGTAACTTGCTAGGTGTTTGAGCTCATGGCCATCAAGGTGATAGAAATCAACCGTATCAGTACCGAGGTCTGCACTTACCAGATTACCAGCAGGTGTCTGGTCGAAGTAGTGGGGATGTGCAGTAGTTTGTTCAGGCTTTGGGCCTCTACCCGCATGCTTGACGGAAGCGACGAGTTCAAGCTGCTTGGTTGCATATGAGAATACTTGCAGAAGCTCGCCGTGGTAATTGGCGGCGTAGACTAACTTCTCGGGTTCGTTTAGTCCTACGTATGCTGGTGGCGAACCTGCGGCTAAGAATGTATCGACTAATTGTGCCTGCCCGTTTTCAAAGTGGTAATAGGCAAGGCCCCCCTTGTCGCCGTCTTTTAAAATTGAAAATAAATTATTATTTGAATCTATTTGGAAGTAAGTTGCATTTTGAATGGGGACTTTGAGCTCTGGTGTTGTCAAGGCTCCATTTACTAACTCACTTGTGTAAATTCCTTTACTTGATGTCTTTGTGTAACCGCCAAACCAAATTTGCATAAATTTTTCCTCCTATATCGGAAATAAGTTTAACATAAAACTGACTGTAGCTAGCGAACTTTTAAAATTCTTATGCTAAAATGATAGCTAAGGAGACGTGAAAAATATGAAATGGAATACAACGATTACAAGTATTGGTGCTAACGCAATTGATCCAAAAGAAGACATCGTGATTTTGTTCGGTGAACAGGCAACGGTTGAGATTCAAGACGTCGCAATCGTCCAACGATTCGACGAAGAGACACCACAGAGTAGCTTTGTTTTCAAGAAAGACGATAGCGTAACGATTGATGGCGAGACCTATCTGGCGCTCTATGTGGGCCAATTAGTGCAGTCAAACGTGAAGGCCATTGGCCACGCAACCTTAGTTTTCACAGACCACGTACCAGAACAAAAGCTACAGAATGCCATTTATTTGGACAAGAAAGAGTCAGATCCAATGCCTAGCTTCAAAGTTGGTGACTGGATCTCGTTTGAACACAAATAATCAATACAAGTGAAGGTAGAGAAGACAGATGTCAGAAAAGCATGAGGAAAAAGTTACAGTAGGCTCGTGGTTTGGTCGCTGGTTTATCAATAATAAATACACGATTGTCATGTTAAACGTGCTCTTGACCGTGCTTGTGCTTTGGGCACTTAATCGAGTCTCATTTATCTTCGATCCAGTTGCTGCGTTTATTGGCGCAGTCCTACCGGCAATTATCCTTGCAGCAGTCCAGTATTATCTGATGAACCCTTTAGTTGATATGTTGGAACATAAGTACCATGTACCACGAACAGTGACGATTATTGTCCTGTTTCTTCTCGTGGTTGGTCTCATCATCTGGGCGGCAGTCACTCTCATCCCCATGTTACAATCACAGATTCAAGGAATCATCGACAACTGGCCAGCTTACTGGAAGGCGACCGAGAATGCGGTCAGCAACTGGTTGAGCGACCCGCAGATGAAGAGCCTACGTACTAGCCTACAGAACTATTCCGATCAGATTCAAAATACACTGTTGAAGAGTGCTAATTCGGCCGTGTCGGATACGGTGACGCACTTAAGTACGGCGGTGAACGTGATCACAGTTGTCTTTATGACGGTGTTAACTGCACCAATCTTGCTGTTCTATATGCTTAAGGATGGTCGGCAACTAAAGGGAAAGCTGGCCTACTTCTTTCCTATCAAGTATCGGGCTAAGATTAGCGATATCTTGAGTGATATTAATAGCTCAATTGCCGCGTACGTGCGGGGACAGCTGATCGTAGCATTCTGGGTTGGTGTGATGTTCTCAATCGGTTACTCTGTTGTGGGCTTAAATTACGGCTTAACGTTGGGGATTGTCGCTGCTGTCTTGAATCTCATTCCTTATTTTGGTACTTTCGTCGCGGTCATCCCCGCGTTCATTATCGCGTTGTTTGACTCAACCGGAATGTTGTTTAAGGTAATCATCGTGTTTGCCATCGAGCAAACAGTTGAGAGCAAGGTGGTTAGCCCACTGGTGCTTGGTAACAAGATGAACATGCACCCCATTACGACAATCTTGGTCCTGGTTGGGGCCAGCGCAGTCTGGGGGCTTTGGGGCGTTATCTTCGCTATTCCCATCTACGCAATTTTCAAAATTGCGTTCCAAAGAATCTTCGACAGTTATCGTATCAGAAGTGGACTTTATACCGATGATTTAATTGCCGAGGGTCTTGTGGTAAAGCCGCAGGACGAGGTAGAGCCACCGTTAGATAAGGAAGATTAGCAAAGTAAAATAAAGTTGCTTTAACCGGTTAATAGTAGTATATTCTTGATAAGGTTTTTATCAGATGTTTTTATCAGGTTCTGCTTGTTAAAAACGGGTGATAATAATCGTACTAACGTAACGCTTTGCCGTGTAAATCACCGAAGCGCTGCGTTTTTTTATTGGAAAGGATTTTTAATCTCATGACTAATCACGTTGTTTTGTTTGAACCATTGATGCCGGCCAATACCGGTAATATTGCACGGAGTTGTGCGGGTACCAATACGGTATTGCACCTGATTGAGCCACTAGGATTTCAGCTTGACAATAAGCACATGAAACGTGCGGGACTGGATTATTGGGATGAAGTGAACGTTGTCATGCATGATGATTTGCCAAGTTTTATGGCAACGCTGAAAGCTGACGATAAGCTGTTCTTAATCTCAAAGTTTGCTTCTAAGAGTTACACAGATGTTAATTATGAGGATACGAATAAAAACTATTACTTCCTCTTTGGTAAAGAGACAACCGGTTTACCGGAAACGTTCATGAAAGAGCACGCAGAGTTGGCCCTGAGAATTCCGATGTCCAATCATATTCGGGCGTTCAACTTGTCTAATAGTGTGGCGATTGTCCTGTTTGAGGCGCTACGGCAGCAGAAATTCACAGGAATGGAACTAGCTCATCGTTACGAGCACGATAAGCTAAAAGATTAAAGTAGGCTAAAAGACAACTTTCAATTGCAGTAATTCGTGCTAAATAGCATAATTAAACATAGTACTAACCTAAATTTGCCAGTACGGCTAACTTCTCAGAGAGGGAAAATTATGAAATTTAACAAAAAACCAATATTAGTCCGTTCATTTCATTATGATATTGCGACAAAGGAACCGAAAGTTAAACAGGATATTCAGGTGGCAATGCGGCAAATTGAATTCAACAATCCTGCTGATGCCGAGATGACGGGAGAAACGGGTAATTTCTTCGAAATTATGGTTCCGTTTGAAGTGGCGCCGACGCCTGGTTACTTTGAAGTTAGTGGTCAGATTACGCAGATTGTGCAACTGGTCGATTATTTCGGTAATGCGCAGGAGCTTGATCCGGAGATTCTTGGGAAATTATCGCGTCCTTTGGTCGAGACAATCGAGACATTGACGTACCAAGTAACGAGTATTGCATTGGATGAGGGAGTTAACCTGAGCTTTGTCTCCGGAGAATCTGAGCAAGCAGGAGAATAAGTTTATTAATGGCGAAGAGAAAAACAAAGAAACGCGTGAATAAACAGAAAAGGGCCAATGTGATTCTTGGCCTTTTTGTGGTGTTCGTGGCCTTCTTTACATTGCTAGACTTAGGCCTATTGGGTCACCAACTTGTCAACTCCTTTCGGGTATTCTTCGGGGATCTGTATGTTTTAAGCGCCCTGATTGTCGGCCTGTTTGGGTTGGTCCTTGTCATCTACGCCAAACCACCGCGACTATCCGTTAAAAGGTTGACCGGGTTTCTGATTACTTATTTTATGGTTCTGACACTGGTTGCAGCGCATTATTATTCTGAGATTATGGTGCACCGAAATTTCGTAGCTGTTTTCTGGAGTACCATGAAAGATGAGTTTGTTCGGGGCGCTAATACAGTTCCTGTCGGCGGTGGTCTCATTGGCAACGTGATTTTTAGTGTTTTCTACCCACTTTTTGGTCAATTGGGTACTTACATTGTCGCGGTGGTGATTGGTCTAGCCGGCTTGTGTATGTTCTTTGATCTGAAGTTTGCTACTATTCTGCATGGCTTCCAGAAGTTTGCGCAATTGTTTATCGTGAAAAGCCAGAACGTGGCAGTCGCGTCCAAAGAGAAATTTCATGATTTAAAAATCGAGCAGGAACAAAAGAAGAAGGAGCGTGTTGAGGCTGAGCCATGTGTCGACCCGCTAGCTGCCTCACGGTCAGATGATCTCCCAAATACGTCCGACTTTGATCATCCATCTAGTTCAGAAAGAGACCACGATCCTGGTCAGCAAGTTCGTGAAACACCAACCGTTGACTCAACAGAGCAATACAGTACAGATTCTGCACCAACGAAGGATGAGGCACAGAGCGCTTCTGGCGAACCGGTTACCTCCTTTAGCAATCTAAACCAGCAGAATATCAATGAGAAATATCAATTACCACCAATGAGTTTATTGAAGCCGTACAAAGAGGCTGATCAAAGTGCGGATAAGTCACTTATTGCGAAGAATACGCAAGTACTACAGCAGACCTTCAAGAGTTTTGGCGTCGCTGTTAATGTCAAAAAAGCGGTGCTTGGGCCAACTGTAACCAAGTATGAGATTCAACCGGCAGTGGGGGTCAAGGTTAGTCGCATAGTCAACCTCGCCGATGACTTGGCTCTCGCACTCGCTGCTAAAGACATTCGAATTGAGGCACCAATTCCCGGTAAACCACTAATTGGGATAGAGGTGCCTAACAAGGTTACTTCAGCTGTCGGTTTTAGCGATGTGATTGAGCATCAGCCAGAACCTGCAAGAAGTCATATTCTCCAAGTTCCACTTGGTAAGGATGTCTCGGGCCAGATTATTAGTGCTAATCTGGCAGACATGCCCCACCTTTTAATCGCCGGTTCCACCGGTAGCGGGAAGTCCGTTGCAATCAATACAATCATTACAAGCATCCTAATGAAGGCTTATCCAGACGAGGTGAAACTTGTCTTGATTGATCCAAAGATGGTGGAGCTTTCTGTCTATAATGGCATCCCCCATCTGTTAATCCCCGTCGTGACCGACTCCAAATTGGCCGCAAATGCCCTAAATAAGGCCGTGAAGGAAATGGAACGCCGCTATGAGCTCTTCGCTGCCAGTGGTGTGCGGAACATGACTGAATATAACGTGCGGGTTAAGGAAAATAATCAGAATAAAGATAATCCAGCAATGGAGCTTTTACCGTATATGGTCGTCATTGTTGATGAGTTGTCTGACTTGATGATGGTTGCAGGCCGTGAAGTTGAAGCAGCGATTGTCCGTCTGGCACAAATGGCACGTGCTGCAGGGATCCACATGATTCTCGCAACGCAAAGGCCATCCGTCGACGTAATCACCGGTCTGATTAAAGCTAACGTCCCTTCAAGAATTGCTTTTGCCGTCTCAAGTGGTATTGATTCAAGAACGATTCTCGATAGCCAGGGGGCTGAAAAGCTGATTGGTCGTGGTGACATGTTGTTCCTCCCAATTG
Organism: Amylolactobacillus amylotrophicus DSM 20534; assembly: GCF_001434555.1. Classification (NCBI taxonomy): domain Bacteria; kingdom Bacillati; phylum Bacillota; class Bacilli; order Lactobacillales; family Lactobacillaceae; genus Amylolactobacillus; species Amylolactobacillus amylotrophicus. Next base: position 502,295 of record NZ_AZCV01000001.1, on the reverse strand, counting down.
GTGCGAACAAACCAGTGCGTGTCCAAGGCGCCTTTATTTCTGTGGATGAAGTAGAGAACGTGGTTGACTTCGTCAGAGAACAAAAAGAGGCGGAGTACGATGAGTCGATGATTCCGACACATGAAGAGGAGTCTACACCGGATCAAGACGAGCCCGAGGATGAATTCTTTGATGAGGCCGTCGATTTGGTACGCCAACAACAAAGTGCCAGTGTGTCGATGCTTCAGCGCCGGTTTAGGATTGGTTATAATCGCGCGGCACGTCTGGTCGATGAAATGGAAGAGCGAGGAATAATTGGTCCTTCGGAAGGTAGCAAGCCTAGAAAGGTTCTGTTACCACCGGAAGATCAAGGAGATAATTGATGATAGAAACTAGCAATGTACATTTTTTCCAAAACAAAAAATTTCAAACAGCCCAACTTGGCTGTTTTTTTAGGTTACCACTCACGCAGGAGAATCTGGCATATGCCACCCTTCTTGCGCTCTATCAAGGCAATGTTTCGCACCGTTATCAGACAATGCAACAACAGGCCGCACGCTTGGCGGAATTGTATGATGTCAATCTAAGTATTTTCCCCCAGGTCCGCGGTAACCAAATTATCTTTCAAGTGCGTGTTGAGTGGATTGAACCTAGCCTGATTTTGGACCAGGACTACACAAATGCACAGGTGGTGGAATTAGCACGTGCTATTCTGCTAGAACCTTTATTTACCGACAATGCAGGGGAGATGCTCAGGTACACCAAGAATGAGTTGTTTGACGAAATCGATGAGTTCTTCGATGCACCCGATAATGTTGCATTCTATGATTTCTACCAACAATACTACGTCGATCACCCCGACTACTCTAGAACGCTGTTTGGTGACATTGACCTGCTACACAAGATCAGTCTAGAAGAGCTCCATGATTTTCACAGGCAGCTATTAGATGCACCTGCACTGGTGATTGGTACCGAAAGGGACGTTTTAGAATTAACGGACCTTGTGATGGCAAAGCTAGTCACGCAGATTCCTGGTCTTAAACGTGAATTCACGGAGCAAAATCTTAGAATTGCTCCCGTAGAGCACGATTATCAGGAAATTACCAAGCAGTTTGGCGCACAACAAGCACAGTTATTTATGGGCTACGCAGTGTTAAATCCACCGATCAACCGCTGGATTGGCAACGTCTTTACGCAATATTTGGGTGGTGATGAATCATCTATTCTGTTTAGGAACGTGCGTGAGAGGCTGGGGGCAGCATATGCAATTGACGCCTTGAATTACAATGACAATAACCTTTTAGTAGTGACTGCTGGCCTGGAAAAGGATAAGGTAGAGGCGAGTAAGCTGGTGATTAAAGACGAGCTACAGAAGATAGCTGCGGGGGCAATTGACCGCCAACTACTGGAACAGGCGAAAAGTTCACTCGTAAGACAAAGGAAAATGTTATTTGACCGCCAGAAGAACATCATGGCCGTGAAGCTAAACGCCGAGTTACGTGGTGTAAAAGAGTCAGAGGCTGAGATAGAACGGCAGATCACCCTGGTCTCCCAAAAGATGATCCAGGATTTTGCCAGCCAACTATTGCTAAAAGAAAGTTACATTTTGGAATAACTATGACAGAAATGATTGAAACGAAGAAATTTGAAAATGGGTTCGAGCTGATTCTGGTGAACAAACCGGGATTCAGCAAGAAATTCGCGGGAATTATTGTTGATTATGGTAGCAGTGACCTGACGAAAGAGGACCTAGCCTATGCAGGCTCTGCCCATTTCCTAGAGCATAAGCTCTTTGCAAAGCAGGATGGTGATATTTCTGAGGTTTTCGAGGAAAATGGTGCAAACGTGAATGCCTTCACCTCGGTCAATGAGACAATGTACTACGCGGTTTTTGTGGACAACTTAGAGAAAAACCTGCAATTATTGTTCAAGCTAATTGGCGAACCCTTCTTCACTGAGGAGAACGTGGCCAAAGAGCGCGAAATTATTGTGCAGGAGCTGCGAATGTACCAGGATGAGCCATACTGGCGCCTCAATCAGGCGCTCATGAACAACCTCTATCAAAATGAGCCGTTAAGTCTGGACATTGCCGGGAGTGAGGAAAGTCTGGCGCGGATTTCACCTGCAAGCCTCCTGGCTATTTACCGTAAGTACTATACCGCCGAAAAGATGAAGTTAGTGATTGCTGGTGATGTGCATTTTGCCAACATAGTTAAGGCGGTCGCACCACTTGTCAATGCGTTACCTGTGACTACGACGCCTATGACTAATCCGGTTTTTGATCAGATGGGGGTGCACAACGAGCGGATTACCCTGACTGGTAAAACAGCGCACCCACGCCTAATTATTGGCCTCAAATTGCCAGACTTTAAGCAATTTCTACCAAGCAATGATTTAATGCAGACCCTAATTGAAATTATGTTGGATTCTAAGTTCGGTGAGCTGAGTACGAGCTATCATTCGCTGCAGCAAGATGAGTTACTTCAACAAGAGCCCTACCTAAGTGTCAGCTATACGCGCCAGGGTAATTATGCTAAAATCATGGCACAAACGGATCAACCAGACGAGGTCGTGGAACGCCTATTGACCACACTGAATGATGGTGAGTTCTCAAAACCGATTTTTGAATTACAGAAGAAAGAATTAATTGCCAAATCGTTTAGAACGATGGATGCGATTGATAACCTGGCAATAGAGGTTGCCGAGAGTCGTATCGAGGATGAGGATTACCTCTTAAATGTCGAACGGCTGCAACAAATTACGTATGAGCAGTATGTTGAGCTGGTCAGTGCGGTAATGGCACAGACGCGGGTGACGGTGGCCGTGTTAGAGAAGGAACAGGGTGAATCATGAAACGTGCAATTGTTTTCGGTGCTACCGGGGGAATTGGGCAGGCAGTAGTAGCGGATTTGGCTGCTCGTGGCTGGTCGCTTTATCTGCAATATAATCAGCAAGCCGAATTGGCACAGAATATGGCAACTGATTTGGGGCGGCGGTATCAAGATCAAGACTTTCTGCCCTTTCGGTATGATATGGCAGAAAATCAGCAGCCGGCAGATTTTTTTGCTGATTTTCTGGCAGTCAATGCCCTGATTTTTGCCCAAGGGGTGACGGATTACCACTTGTTTGCTGCTCAGTCGAACGAAACAATCGACCGAATTTTGCAGATCAACCTGGTGCAACCATTAAAAATCGTTAAATATTTTGAGCCACAATTGTTAAATACGAAGCATAGTCGCATTATATTCATAGGCTCTGTTTATGGCAGAAACGGCAGTGCACTTGAAGCGGTTTATAGTACCACTAAAGGTGGCTTATCGGCGTTTGCTAGTGCCTATGCCAAAGAGGTGGCAACGGCTGGTTTAACGGTCAATGTGGTGGCTCCCGGTGCAGTTGCTACTCCGATGACGGCGGACTTTTCAACAAACGAATTGACTCAGTTGAAAGCGGAGATTCCGGTCAGCAGGATTGCTGAGCCACGGGATATCTCTTACTGGGTTCAGAATATTGTGGACGAACGCGCAGATTATTTGACAGGACAAACAATTTACGTTGATGGTGGCTGGTTGGTCTAAAATTAAAATTTTTTATGGTATAATTGCACAAGCAGATAATGAAACATGAGGTAGAGGTTAAATGGAAGATATTGGACAAAAGCTAAAAGAGGCCAGAGAAGCTAAAGGCCTGTCCATACTCGATATTGAAGAGAAAACAAAAATTCAAGGGCGTTACCTTAATGCAATTGAGGATGGGGAATTCGATAAGCTCCCCGGCGATTTCTATGTTCGTGCGTTTATCAAGCAGTATGCTTCTGTTGTAGGACTTAAAGGTAGTGAGCTGTTAAACGACTTTCACCACGAAGTCCCTAAGACTCAGCCTGAAGAGTATGTTGAGAACTCGATTGATAATAAGAGTCAGCATGTGAGAGAGACGACCGAGAATAAGAAGGGCCTATGGAAGAACTATATTCCCCACGTTCTTGTTGTACTCGGAATTATCGCAGTGATCGCCATTATCTATCTTGTTTACGCGAATTTTTTCGCTAAACCAAATACTACAGAACCGGTGAAGGACGACGTTGTAGTCACTAAGAAAGTTGAGAGCTCGTCTTCGAAGAAATCAAAGAGCTCAAAGAAAGCAACAAAACAGTCGACGACTAAAGAAGACAAAGTGAAGATTGTTGAAAATGGTGACTATAACTATCAAGTATCCGGTTTGCAAAATGACCAGGGTAAACTAGTGATTACGAGTCCAGAAGCAGATGTTTGGCTAAGTGCTGTAGTCGATGGAACAACAAGCTGGCAGGGTACGGTTAGCGCCGGTCAAGAACATTCAATTAGCCTAGAGGCTGGCGTGCAAACGGTGCAGTTAAACGTTGGTAATACAACTTCTCTGGCCTTAGCGATTGCGGGCGAGAAAGTCCCTCTACCAACCAATACCAGCAATAATCAACCGAGAACGATTACCTTTACTTTTGCAAAGTCAGTTTCTGAAGATACCGAAGGAACAGAAGGAAATTAAGATGAATTTACCAAATAAGCTTACAGTGTTTCGGATAATTCTCATTCCAGTATTCATTATCTTGTTGGCGTTCAATATTCCAGCTGGCAGTGTTGATGTACTGGGTACGGGAATACCGGTAGCACAAATAATTGCCGCAATCATTTTTATCGTTGCCTCCTTGACGGACTTGCTAGACGGTAAAATTGCCCGTAAAAATCATCTCGTTACTAACTTCGGTAAATTTGCCGATCCGTTAGCAGACAAGATGCTGGTGATGACTGCGTTCATCTTCTTGGTTGAACTTGGCAAAGCACCAGCATGGGTTGTGGCCATCATTGTCTGCCGGGAGCTAGCCGTGACCGGGCTAAGGCTTTTAATCGTTGAGCAGGATGGTCAAGTATTGGCCGCAGCAATGCCCGGTAAGATTAAGACGACGACACAGATGCTTTCAATTATCTTCTTGTTGCTCAATGATATCTTCTTTGCTGCAATTAATGTACCGGCAGGCACTATTTTGCTGTACATCTGCCTCTTCTTTACGATTTACTCGGGTGCAGACTACTTCATTCAGAACAAAGCGATTTTCTCTGATACTTTTGAAAAATAATTAAACAATCCAGATGGATTGTTTTTTATTTTGCGTATATATACTTAGAACAAAATTCATTAGAACATTTGTTCGCAAAAAGCTTGTCTTTTTAATGACTAACAAGTAAAATTACATAAGTAAGACACCAACACGGTGTAGGAGGTAAATAGTGGCTAAAGACGATAAACAAGTTGCCTTGGAGCAAGCACTAAAAAAAATTGAGAAGAATTATGGTAAAGGCGCGATCATGCGGATGGGCCAAAAAGTTGATACACAGATTTCGACCGTTTCAACGGGGTCAATTGCATTAGATACCGCAATCGGTGTTGGCGGCTATCCTAGAGGAAGAATCGTTGAGATATATGGCCCTGAGAGTTCGGGTAAGACTACAGTGGCGTTGCACGCTGTTGCAGAAGTCCAGAAGATGGGCGGAACCGCCGCATATATCGATGCCGAAAATGCGATGGACCCTGCATATGCAGAGGCTCTAGGTGTGAACATCGATGATCTCTTGTTGTCCCAACCGGATACTGGTGAACAGGGACTGGAAATTGCTGATGCGCTTGTTGCCAGTGGTGCAGTTGATATTATTGTTGTCGACTCTGTAGCAGCACTTGTGCCGCGAGCTGAAATAGAAGGCGATATGGGCGATGCTCACGTTGGTTTGCAAGCTCGTCTGATGTCGCAGGCGTTGCGTAAATTATCTGGTTCCATCAATAAGACGAAAACCATCGCTCTTTTCATCAACCAAATCCGGGAGAAGGTCGGTGTAATGTTTGGTAACCCAGAAATAACACCGGGAGGCCGAGCACTTAAGTTCTATTCAACCATCAGACTAGAGGTGCGGCGAGCTGAACAAATCAAGAACGGGACGGATGTTTTGGGTAACAGAACCAAGATCAAAGTGGTGAAGAATAAGGTTGCTCCTCCGTTCAAAGTCGCTGAAGTTGATATCATGTATGGTAAGGGAATCTCACAAACTGGCGAACTGGTTGATATGGCTGTTGAGAAGGACATTATCAAGAAGGCCGGTGCCTGGTACTCATATGGCGATGACCGAATTGGCCAAGGACGTGAAAATGCCAAGAACTATCTGGCGGAGAATCCCGTTGTCTTTGCCGAAGTTAAGCAGAAGGTCCGCGATGCATTTGGAATTGATGAAGATCAAAAGGCTGAATCTGGCGGTGTAGAAAAAGACAGCAAGGCAGCAGCAACAAAAAAGCAGACGCCAGCTGAAACTGAAGAATAAACATAAAAGATACGTAGTGTCTTTTTATTTTGCCGATTTCACCTTATTTGGTAACATTTAGTGCCCATGCCAGTTGACATCATGTTAAATCACAATTAAACTTGGAATTGTGTAAATAATCTAAAAAAACAACACAGCGATAGGGGACAAAATGAATAACATAATTTTGACAATCCTCGCGGTCGCAGTTTTAATGCTATTATTCGGACTCGGTATTGTTGCCGGGGAGAAACTTCGTCAAGCTAAACATGAGAAAGAATTAGATCAGGCTACCCAAACGGTAGCTGGAATTCTTGCCACTGCCAGAAAAGAAGCGGAGAACCTTAAAAAAGAGAAGGTTTTAGCTGCTCAAGATGAAACTCACAAGTATCGTCAAGAGGTTGAGGCAGAGCTTAAAGAACGGCGTCAAGAACTTCAAAAGCAAGAGAACCGGCTTGTGCAAAGAGAAGAAACACTTGATCGCAAGGACGAACTAATTGAAAAGAAAGAGAATCAATTAGCGCGGCGCGACGAGAAACTCAACGAGCAACAACAGGAATTAGCACATAAAGATCAAGTAGCAAACGACTTAATTGAACAAAGACAAGAAGAACTGCACCGGGTTGCTCAACTCAGCGAAGATGAGGCCCGTAAACTAATCTTAGATGACCTAAAAGATAGTTTAGTTAGTGAACGTGCACAAATTATTCAAGATAGTAACGAACAGGTTAAGAACTCTGTAGACAAGTTTGCCAAGAAACTGATAGTTGAAGCAATTCAACGCTCTGCAGCAGATACAGTATCTGAGACCACGGTCTCAGTTATTAATTTGCCAAACGATGAGATGAAGGGGCGTATTATCGGACGTGAGGGCCGTAATATCCGCTCGTTTGAGGCACTAACCGGAATAGATTTAATCATTGATGATACGCCGGAAGTTGTTGTACTTAGCGGTTTTGATCCAATTAGGCGAGAGATTGCTAAACGCACACTCGAGAAGCTGATTGAGGATGGTAGAATCCATCCCGCCAGGATTGAAGAGATGGCTGATAAGGCCCGTAAAGAGGTCAATGATGATATCTATCAAGCCGGTGAAAGTGCGTTGATGGAGCTTGGCATCCACAACATGCACCCCGAATTAATTAAAGTACTAGGTCGCTTAAAATATCGTACTAGTTATGGTCAAAATGTCTTGGACCATTCAATTGAAGTTGCCAAACTAACTGCAGCACTTGCTGCGGAACTTGGTTTAGATGAAAAACTTGCAGTCCGTGCAGGATTATTACACGACATCGGCAAAGCAATCGATCATGAAATAGAGGGTACACACGTCGAAATAGGCGTGGAATTGGCTAAGAAATATCATGAGCCGGATGTAGTTGTTAACGCAATTGCTTCCCATCATGGTGATGTTGAGCCAATCTCATTCATTTCCGTTCTGGTTTCAGCAGCAGACTCAATCTCCTCGGCTCGTCCGGGTGCGCGGTCTGAGTCGCTTGAGAACTACATCAGACGGCTTGAGAAACTCGAAACAATTGCCAATAGCTATGATGGTGTCAAACAAGCATATGCAATACAAGCAGGACGCGAGATTAGAATTATGGTTGAGCCTGATAAAGTGTCAGACGATCAAACCGTTATTTTAGCCCGTGAAATCAAAAATAAGATAGAGACCGAGTTGGAATATCCGGGGAACATCAAAGTTACCCTAATTAGGGAGAAACGGGCGGTCGAAGTTGCCAAATAAGGATTTAGGTGGAAGCCTAGGTCCTTTATTTTATTGTCAGTCTCTGCCTGTACTTGTATAATAGACTTTATACGTAGAAGAAAGTTGAACTCAATGTTTAAAATTATCGTTCTGTTATTCTCACTCATACTTATTTCGGCTGTAATTACGCCGTTCATTAGGAAACTCGCCTTTGTTTTCGGAGCTGTTGATAACCCAAACGCACGGCGAGTTAATAAGAAACCAATGCCGACGATTGGCGGGTTAGCGATATTTGTGACCTTCAATATCGGCTGCTTTATTCTGTTACGCAATCAATTTCCGACGCATGAATTATTCAGCATCTTCCTAGCAGAGACAATTATCGTACTCACGGGCTTAATCGATGATATCTTGGAGCTCAAACCGGGGCAAAAGATGCTCGGTATTTTCGTAGCTGCCTTAGTAATCTACTTTCTTGCCGGTATCAGAATGAACCAAATTGTACTGCCCTTCATTGGCACATTTACCCTTGGTTGGTGGAGTTTTCCTATCACGATTTTCTGGATTCTGGCGTTGACGAACGCCGTGAACCTAATTGATGGACTGGATGGCCTCGCTACGGGGGTCTCGCTCATCAGTTTGTTCACAATGGGGGTAGTCGGTTTCTTCTTCTTGAACGTCCACGAATTCTACGTGCCTTTGTTGGCCTTCATGTTGGCTGCCACGTTGTTGGGCTTTCTCCCATACAATTTCCATCCCGCAAAAATTTTTTTGGGCGACACGGGCGCACTGTACTTGGGCTTCATGATTGCAGTCCTATCTCTTAAGGGACTGAAAAACGTTACGTTTATCTCATTGCTGGTACCGATTATCATCCTGGGGGTCCCAATTACAGATACGGTCTATGCAATCATTCGGCGATTGCTCAATAAAAAGCCCGTTTCGGAGGCAGACAAGCACCATTTGCACCACCAATTGATGGAGATGGGCCTGTCGCACCGACAAACCGTATTAGCAATTTACGGACTGTCCTTCATCTTCTCGTTCATCTCACTGCTGTTCATCCTAAGTCCCGCGTGGGGGACCTGGTTCTTACTTGCAGGCCTAGTGGTAGGGCTTGAGTTATTCGTGGAAACGATTGGCCTCCTCGGGGAGAAATATAAACCATTACTGCATCTGCTCAGCCGCATAATTATCAAAATGAGTAGACGTGATCCCGTGGTAGAAACCGAAAAGGAACAAAAAAATAAAGATAATTAATCTGCTGCTTGGCAACGGTCTAATTATCTTTTTTATTTTGCATAGATCGGCCTATTAACGTTTCGACGAAACGCGGCTCACCAACCGTAAATTCTACTTGACCGCGTAATAACTCGGATAGATCATTCTGAACAGGTTCGACCTCTAGCGGGTCAACAAAGATCTCAAAGTCCACGGCAACACCATAATCCTGGTGTGCTATTGCGATATTGTGTGCCTTTAAATAATAGTCGATATTTCCTAGTTGGTCGTATGAAATCGTAAATTTGAGCGCAGTTTGGCGACTGCGCAACACGATACCAATCTCCTTCGCTCCAGTTGAAACGGTGCCGTTGTATGCACGAATTAGTCCTCCGGCACCAAGCTTAATGCCGCCGAAGTAGCGGGTGACAACAACCGCAACATTTTTCAGTTGCATAAGCTTTAGCGCCTCAAGCATGGGTACGCCAGCAGTTCCGGCGGGCTCACCATCATCGTGTGCTCGTTGAACCTCGTCATGCTCTCCTAAGACATAGGCGCTGCAATTATGCGTTGCTGAGCGGTGAATTTGCCGGACTTCCTTAATGAATTCTTGTGCTTGTTTCTCGTTCTCAATGCGGGAAAAGGTGGCAATAAAGCGACTTTTGTTGATTATCTGTTCGTAAGTCCCGGTTTCTTTAATTGTTAAATATTTCTGCATGGAAATGCCTCCTTTTGGCGTACTTATAGTTATGATGATCAATACAAACAAAATCGAATTTGAGAAATTACATGGGCGTCAAATTAGCGTTCCCGCCGCCGCACTCAAGGAATATCCTGCGCGGTATGAGCGTGTGCCAGCAATTCGGCAAGTTGATACTAGTTATTATTGTAGCCGGTGTAACAGTATTTGCAACGCATTTCTACCCGGACAAATTGCATATTGCAGGGAATGTATCGGACTGGGACGGGTGACTGCAAACGATTATTTGGTGCGCATTCCCGACGCTCCACGTCAATTGCCACAGGATAGTGTCTTAAGGTGGACTGGTAAATTAACGCCTGCACAGGAGAGGGTTAGTCGAGACTTAATGGCATCCTTCACGACTAAGAGTAATCACCTCGTGCATGCGGTGACCGGCGCAGGAAAAACCGAGATGCTATTTAAGGTGGTGGCTACGGCCCTTTCGGCTGGCAACAGGGTCTGCCTAGCTACACCGCGCATTGACGTTGTGAACGAGTTATTCCCGCGGTTCAGTCAAGCTTTTAGCAATACCAAGATTGGTAAGTATCATGGTCAGGAATACAGCGAACCGGAGAACGATCAACTTGTGATTTGCACGACGCACCAACTGCTGAAATTCTACCACGCCTTTGAGTTAGTCATCATTGATGAAGTTGATGCCTTTCCTTACCGCGACTCCCGTTTGCTGGCTTTCGGCGCGGCTACGGCGCAGAAGCTGTCTGGCTGTACATTTTTTCTGACCGCAACACCAGCAAAAGAACAGCTGGCGCTAGTGAAGAAGAATCAGTTGCATTATAGCTTGTTGTGTCGGAGATTTCATGGCTTCGATCTCCCCGTACCACAGGCTAAATTAGTTGTGGGGGCAACAATTAGTCAAAAGGGACGAATCAACTGGATAATTATCAAAGCCATCCGCAAATTGATTGCGCTGCAGAAGCCGTTGATGATCTTCGTACCCAAAATAGCGCAGCTGGATTCCTATTATCGTACACTGAGTAAACTATTTCCTACTGTGGCGATGGCGTCAGTCCATGCCGGGGATGCCGAGCGAATCGAGAAGATTATGCAATTTCGAGCAGGTGAGCTTGACCTACTCCTCACCACGACGATTCTGGAGCGTGGGGTGACAATCAGAGAAGCTCAGGTAATCGTGCTCGATGCTGATGATCGGATATACAATACGGCCTCCTTGGTCCAGATAGCTGGTAGGGTGGGCCGAGCAGCAAATGACCCCAGTGGTCAAGTCTACTTTTTCTATCATGAATACCGCGAATCGATTCAAAAAGCAATTAAGCAGATTAAGAGGATGAATAAACATGGAAAATAATCGCTGTCTTATTTGTAACCAAGAGCTGGTGATTCAGTTTGATTTGGCTCAGTTCCTGATACCGGTGTTAAATAAGCAACGAAGAACGCAATCTGTTAATGATGGGGGAGTGCTTTGTGCTGACTGTCGCCAGACTTTTGTCCTGATTGGCCCCGAATACTGCCCGCAGTGTGGTCGTCACCAGCAAAATCACGATATCTGTCTGGATTGTATCCGCTGGAACAAAAGTGGTGTACCGCTAGTGAATCATGCCCTGTTTCGATACACCGACTCGATGCACGACTTGATGCGGCGCTATAAGAGATACGGTGATTATGTGTTGGTAGATGCGTTAAAATCCTTGATCGCAGACCAACTCAAGGAAGTAGTTGCTAGTGGTAGATTTGACTATTTCATCCCACTGCCAACTGATCCACTGCATGTTCAGAGTAGAGGATTTGATACAATAACCAGTATTTTCGACACGCTGGTCCCCCTAACACTGGTGTTGACAAAGGAGTCTACTGAGAAGCCCCAGTCCCAAAAGAATAGGCAGGAGCGGATGCAGACGAAACAAACCTTTGTCTATTGTGGAAGTATGCCGTTATCCGGCCGTGGCCTACTCCTAGATGATCTGTATACAACCGGACGGACGTTCTATCATGCACGGGATGCAATTCAGCTCCACAATCCCAATTTGCAGCTGGAAAGTTTTTCTATAATTAGGTGAGTATTTATTACGCATAAATTTCGAACTTTGCTATAATAAGAGTAAAGAAAGCGCCTCCGGGTGCTTGAAAGGAGAATCATTATGCTAAGTTATAATGTCCGCGGTGAAAATATTGAGGTAACAGATGCTCTGAGGGAATACGTTCAGAAACGTCTAGCTAAGCTTGATAAGTATTTTGAAAATGATCCTGAGGTTATCGCCCATGTAAATTTGAAGGTTTACACAGACAGAACCGCGAAGGTCGAAGTTACTATTCCACTTCCTTACCTTGTTTTACGCGCAGAAGAAACAACTGATGATATGTATCGCAGTATCGATAATGTTTCTGAGAAACTTGAGAGACAAATTCGTAAATTTAAAACCAGAATTAACCGCAAGACTAGGGAAAAGGGCATCAAGGACTTCTTGCTTACAGACTCTGATGGTGAGGAGGCTGTAGAAACTAAAGATGAGCAACTTGATATCGTGAGAACTAAGCAAGTAAACCTGAAACCAATGGATCCAGAAGAAGCAATTCTCCAAATGGACATGCTAGGTCATGACTTCTTCATTTTTGAAGATGCTGATACGAATGGTACAAGTATTGTCTATCGTCGGCAAGATGGCCGGTATGGCTTGATTGAAACCGATGAATAAATAGTTTATAGTAGAAAGAGCCCGAAAAGGCTCTTTTTTTAATGTAATAGTAATTTTATTAATTGGAATAAAATGTTAAACTGTTACAAGTGCAAAGATTCAATTCAAAGATTAACTGAGGAATTTATTAGATGGCAAACTTTTTAAGAAAACTCGTTGACAATGACAAACACGAGTTGAAGAGATTTGAAGCAATCGCTGACCGTGTTGAGGCACTCGCAGAAGAATATTCTGCCATGTCAGATGAGGAGCTGCAGGGAAACACCCCGAAATTTAAGGAGAGGTTGAAGAACGGAGAAACACTCGACGATATTCTGGTTGAGGCATTTGCTACCGTCCGTGAAGGCGCAAAACGTGTTCTGGGACTCTACCCATTCAAGGTGCAAATTATCGGTGGTATCTCACTTCATGAGGGGAATATTTCTGAGATGATGACTGGTGAAGGTAAGACCTTGACCGCCACCATGCCGGTTTATTTGAATGCCCTAGAAGGTCAGGGAGTCCACGTTGTTACCGTTAACGAGTATCTTTCTACCCGTGATGCGACAGAAATGGGCCAATTATACAACTGGCTTGGCCTCTCAGTTGGTCTAAATTTGAACTCTAAGAGTCCTGATGAGAAGCGTGAGGCCTATCAGGCGGATATTACCTATTCAACCAATAGTGAACTAGGTTTCGATTATTTACGGGATAACATGGTGGTCTATAAGGATCAGATGGTTCAAAGACCACTGAACTATGCGGTAATTGATGAGGTTGACTCAATCTTAATTGATGAGGCTAGGACACCTTTGATTATCTCCGGGCAGGCTTTCCAAGGCTCTGGTGACTATCTTCGTGCAGACCGGTTTGTTAAGTCGCTTGTTGCGGATACAACTGATCCAAAGGCCACTGACGAGGAGAACGGGGATTACAAGATCGACTGGCCAACCAAAACAATTAGTTTGACTAATCAGGGAATTAAGAAGGCAGAGAAGAATTTCGGCTTAAATAACCTGTATGACATCGAGAACGCTAGTCTCGTACACCACATCGACCAGGCTCTGCGGGCTAACTACATCATGCTAAATGACATTGATTATGTTGTTCAAGATGGTGAGGTAATGATTGTTGATTCATTTACTGGACGCGTCATGGAGGGCCGGCGTTATTCAGATGGACTCCACCAGGCCATTGAGGCCAAAGAGGGTGTGAAGATCCAAGAGGAGAACAAGACCCAGGCCACAATCACTTACCAGAACTACTTCAGAATGTATAAGAAACTCTCAGGAATGACCGGTACTGCCAAGACAGAAGAGGAAGAGTTCCGCGAAATTTACAACATGCAAGTTATCACGATTCCAACTAACCGCCCGTTAGCACGTGTTGATCAACCGGACTTACTCTACCCGACGCTAGACAGCAAGTTTGCGGCCGTTGTCAAAGAAATTAAGGCACGCCATGATGTGGGTCAACCAATGTTGATTGGTACTGTCGCCATCGAATCGTCGGAGCGTTTGTCGCATCTACTTGACCAAGAGGGGATTCCTCATGCAGTCTTGAATGCGAAGAACCATTTCAAGGAAGCAGAAATTGTCATGAACGCGGGTCAACGTGGCGCAGTAACGATTGCCACCAACATGGCTGGACGTGGGACAGATATCAAGCTCGGACCCGGTGTTAAGGAGCTTGGTGGTCTAGCAGTAATTGGAACTGAAAGACATGAATCACGACGGATTGATAACCAATTGCGGGGCCGTTCTGGTCGTCAAGGTGATCCAGGTGAAACAAGATTCTATCTTTCACTTGAAGATGATTTGATGAAACGTTTTGGTTCAGAAAAAGTCAAATCATTCTTGGATCGAATCTCGAATAATGACGATGACAAGGTGATTGAGAGTCGGTTGATTACCCGTCAAGTGGAGGGTGCGCAGAAACGAGTTGAAGGTAATAACTATGACACGCGGAAACAAACACTCCAATACGATGATGTGATGCGGACGCAACGTGAGATCATTTATGGCGAGCGTATGCACGTCATTGATGAGCAAGAGAGTCTAAAAGATGTGTTATTGGGTATGGTTAACAGAACAATCTCACATCAAGTTGACCTTTATACTCAAGGAAACAAAGATACTTGGAACATTGATGCCCTGTATGATTTTGTCATCAGCTCGATTACTTCGGAAGAGAAAGCTAAGCAGCTTGATCTAGGTAGCATGACACCAGAAGAAATGAAGGAAGCACTCAACAAACTTGCTTCGGAGAATTATAACGAGAAGCAAGATATGTTAAGCGATGCATCACAAATGCTCGAGTTTGAGAAAGTTGTCATCTTGCGAGTAGTTGATGAGCGCTGGACCGACCACATTGATGCAATGGATCAATTGCGTCAATCAATTGGCCTTCGTGGATATGGTCAACTTAATCCGCTTGTTGAATACCAAGAAGCAGGTTACCAAATGTTTGAGGAAATGGTAGCCAATATCGAATTTGATGCAACCAGACTATTCATGAAAGCACAAATCCGTCAAAACATTAGACGATAAAATATCAATCAGGATGCATAGTAAATCATGCCACCCTGATTTTTTTATAAAAGGAGATTACTTTAGATGGAAATTAGTGATTTAAACAGGACGTTAACGGAAATTAACACTAAGCTAAAACACTTTAGGGGGTCTCTTTGACCTCGATGCGCTAAACGAGGCAATCGCCATCAATGAACAGAAAATGGCTGAGCCAGAATTCTGGAATGATAACAACGAGGCACAGCAGGTTATTGATGAAACCAATCAACTACGGCAGAAGCACGATAGTTTTCACGAGTTACAGGAAGCGTACGATGAGGCTGCCGTTAGCCTGGAGATACTCCGTGAGGAATATGATACGGAGATTGCCCAGGGCTTGGAACGAGACCTGACAGATTTAACTGCAAAAATGAAGTCATATGAGTTGAATCTTTTATTAGCGGGTGAGTATGATAAACATAACGCATTGCTCGAAATTCATCCTGGTGCCGGTGGCACAGAATCGCAGGATTGGGGCTCGATGTTAATGCGCATGTACCAAAGATGGTCCGAACAGCACGGCTTCACCTTCGAAGTGACAAACTACGAACCAGGTGACGAGGCCGGCGTTAAGAGCGTCAGCGTGATTATCAAGGGTGAGAATGCCTTTGGACTCTTAAAGTCCGAGCATGGTGTGCACCGGCTAGTGAGAATCTCTCCGTTTGATTCCGCTAAGAGACGACACACCTCATTTTGTTCAATCGAAATTACACCGGAAATTGACGACACAATTACGGTGGATATCAATCCAGACGATTTACGCGTTGATGTTTTCAGGTCAAGTGGCGCCGGTGGACAGCACATCAACAAAACTTCCAGTGCTGTAAGAATTACCCATTTACCAACGGGAATCGTGGTCTCATCGCAGGCCCAAAGATCCCAATTTCAAAATAGGGATACAGCCATGAGCATGTTACGTGCTAAGTTGTTTCGTCTAGAGGAGCAGAAGAAGGCTGCGGAGAAGGCTAAACTCGTTGGTGAACAAATGGATATCGGTTGGGGCTCTCAAATTCGCTCTTATGTATTTCATCCATACACGATGGTCAAAGATCATCGGACTAACTACGAAACAAGTAATGGTAACGCGGTGATGGATGGTGATTTAGATCCGTTCATCTATGCCTACCTTCAATGGTTACTCAGTCAGGAAAACCCTAATTAATGTAAGGAGAGACAATGATAGAATTAATCAACGTCAATAAAGATTATGATAATGGCGTTAAGGCAATCGATAATTTAAATCTCAAGATCGAACAGGGTGAATTTGCCTACCTTGTGGGACCAAGCGGTGCGGGTAAGTCAACGCTAATCAAATTGTTGTATCGGCAAGTTAAGCCGACCTCTGGTCAGATTATGGTCAATAATTTCAATTTGAATACCATTACGGATAAGGAAATTCCTACACTTAGGAGAACGCTTGGCGTGGTCTTTCAAGATTTCAAACTTTTACCTAGACTAACCGTATTTGAAAACGTCGCCTACGCACTACGCGTAACCGAGACCCCGGAGGAGCAGATTCCGGAGATGGTTAATTCAGTGCTACGGATGGTTGGATTAGAAGAGCGGGCAGCAATGTTTCCGAACCAGATTTCTGGTGGTGAGCAACAAAGAATCGCCATCGCTCGTTCAATCGTGAACAAACCAAGTGTCCTAATTGCCGATGAGCCGACTGGGAATCTGGATCCAAACACGACGGAAGACATCATGAAGCTGATTGAGGAGATTAATCAGTCCGGTACGACCATCCTCATGGCAACGCATAATCAGGATATTGTGAATACACATGTTCATCGTGTGATCGAGATTGAGCATGGCGTCAAGATTCGTGACGAAGAAGGAGGGAATTACATCAATGAAAACCGCAACAATTAATTTCCACATCAGAGAAAGTTTGAAGAGTCTGAAGAGAAATGGTTGGATGACCGTTGCTGCAATTTCCGCCGTTGGTGTAACGCTACTTCTAGTTGGTATCTTCTTGAGCGCCGTATTTAACATCAATAAGATCTCAAATGACATAGAGAGCGATGTTCGGGTTAGAGTCGCCATTCAAAAGGACACGACTAAGGCTGAGCGTGAAAAACTGACTACCGAAATTTCCAAGGTAGATGGCGTGGATACAATTAAGTTCTCGAGCAAGGAGAATGAATTAAAGAAACTGGTCAAAGTTTATGGTAGCTCCTTCTCCATGCTTGGTGGTGACTCAAATCCTTTGATGGACATGCTCATCATTAAGGCGAAGAATGTATCTGAGACCAAGAAAATCGCTCAGTCCGTGAAGAGTCTCGAACATGTGTCCGAGGTAAATTACGGTGGTAATAAAGCGAAACAGCTGTTTAATATTATGGCAACGGTTAGACGAATTGCCCTGATTTTCTCAATTATCCTGCTCTTGGTGGCAATCTTCTTGATTGCGAACACAATCAGAATTACAATCATCTCGCGGGGCAATGAAATTGAAATCATGCAGTTGGTCGGCGCAACCAATCGGTTTATCCGGACACCATTCATTCTTGAGGGGGCATGGACCGGTATTTTGGGTTCCATCATCCCCATAATTATTGTCGACTTAGTTTATCAATTTGTCTTCAAAAGCATGTCTGTTGGCTTGGCGAACGCGGGTTATAGTCTGTTGAGCCCCGCAAGCGTGCTGATCGGCTTAGACTTGCTAATCGTGGCGATTGGTGCCGGGATTGGCGCTTTAGGATCAGTTATTTCAATTAGACGTTACCTCAAACTTAGTTAATTAGGGAGTCCTCGAATGCGCAAGAAGTTTGCACTTTTATTCTTGATTACGATTTTAACAACCGTCCTCAGTGCGTGTTCGCTTGAGCAAAAGGGCGAAGTGGTTAGTGCGGTAGGATCAAGTGCACTACAGCCTTTGGTCGAAGCCGCGGGCGAGCAGTTTACGAAGCAGCACCCAAGTGTTTACATTAACGTTCAGGGGGGCGGTAGCGGAACCGGGCTCGCACAGATTCAGGCGGGAGCCGTCGATATCGGCAACTCCGACCTCTACGCGGAACAAAAGTCTGGTATTGATGCGACTAAGATTGTCGGTCAGAAGGTGGCTGTGGTTGGAATCACGCCAATTGTCAATAAGTCGCTCGGGGTAGCTAGTCTCTCTTTGGCCCAGTTACGCGATATTTTCCTTGGGAAGATTACTAACTGGCGGGATGTCGGTGGCCCAAATCTGAAGATTGTACTGGTCAACCGGGCTCAGGGCAGTGGGACGCGTGTGGCCTTTGAAGACTCGGTACTTGAGGGGCAACAGCCCGTTAATGCACAAGAACAGGATTCAAACGGCATGGTGCGGCGAATTATCGCAAGCACGAAGGGCGCCATCAGTTATGTTGCTTTCAGCTACGTGAATGATACGGTCAAAACTGTCAAGTTAAACTCCGTGGCACCGACACAGAAAAACGTGACGACAAACGCTTGGCCGCTTTGGGCTTACGAGCATATGTATGTAAGCAAGAAGCCCACTCAGAGTACTAAGAAATTCATGCAGTTTATCATGAGCGATACCGTGCAGAATTCTGTTGTAAACAAAATGGGTTACATCGCCATTAAGGACATGCAGGTCGAGCGCTCGATGGCCGGTCAAGTTACCAAGATTAAGTAGGAGAAAAATATGCAAGATGAAATTCGTGCTAGCCTGTTGAAGAAATCTAAGGCTGCTAAACGCGAACTTTTCGGAAAAATCATTTCGGGAATCGCCATCGCATTAATTATTGTGGTCGTTGCTGCAATTTTTCTTTTTGTGGCAACCAAAGGAATTGCAACCTTCACGACTGACAAAGTCAATCTGTGGGACTTTCTGTCAAAGACCGTCTGGAATCCTGGCAATAAGGGGGCCGACGGTCAGCCAGAGGTCGGTGCCTTGGCCATGATTGTCGGCTCATTTCTGGTGACGTTTCTGGCTGCAATTTTGTCAACACCATTTGCAATCGCTGCGGCTATCTACATGACGGAGATCAGTAAGAAGCGTGGGCGGAAGATTCTCCAGCCGGTAATTGAATTGCTGGTCGGAATTCCGTCTGTGGTTTATGGTGTCATCGGGTTGTCCGTTGTCGTGCCATTTATCAAAAATATTTTTGGTGGTACGGGCTTCGGTATTCTGGCCGGGACGTTCGTCTTGTTCGTGATGATCTTGCCAACGGTGACTTCGATGACGGTTGACGCTTTAAACGCGGTACCCGATTATTACCGCTCAGCTTCGCTCGCACTCGGTGCGACCAGGTGGCAGACCATCTATAAGGTGGTTTTACGGGCCAGCCTACCCGGTATTTTGACCGCGGTGGTATTTGGAATGGCTCGGGCATTTGGCGAAGCACTCGCCGTCCAGATGGTTATTGGTAATGCCATCTTGATGCCACATAACTTGGTCACACCTTCGGCAACACTGACTAGTGTCCTAACGATGGGGATGGGTAATTCGGTCATGGGAACGCTCAGCAATAATGCACTGTGGTCCCTCGCACTACTCCTCTTATTGATGTCATTACTGTTTAACCTGGTCATCCGGCGTATTTCAAAGAAGGGGGGTAACTTTGGGCGATGAATGCAAAAAACGTTGATAAATTAGCAACCAAGATTATTTATTTCATGGCGGGCGTGATTGTCTTGATTCTCGCCTTCTTACTCAGTTACATCCTTATCCAGGGCGTGCCGAATATTAGCTGGCGTTTCTTAACTACGCCGGCGAAGATCTTTGAGGCTGGTGGCGGAATTTCGGTTCAGCTTTTTAACTCGTTTTACCTCTTGATTCTGTCGATGATTATTTCGCTGCCCATCTCTATTCTGGCCGGTATTTACTTGGCCGAGTATGCTCCGAAAAATAAGGTGACCGAATTCGTCAGAACGGCAATCGAAATATTGAGTTCGTTGCCCTCGATTGTTGTGGGCTTGTTCGGCTTTTTGGTTTTCTCAATTCAGATGGGTTTTGGCTTCTCCATCCTCTCGGGAGCGCTAGCCTTGACCGTCTTTAATCTACCCCTGTTGACCAGAAATGTGGAGGAGTCGCTACTCTCAATTCACTTCACCCAAAGGGAGGCCGGCCTTTCACTTGGCCTTTCGCGCTTCGAAACCGTCGTGCACGTCATTGTGCCCGAGGCACTGCCAAACTTGGTTACAGGAATGATTCTGGCGGCTGGCCGGGTGTTCGGGGAGGCTGCGGCCTTGATTTATACCGCCGGCCAAAGTTCGCCTATCCTGGATTTTAGCAACTGGAATCCGCTCTACATTAATAGTCCCTTGAATCCATTTCGTCCTGCCGAAACCTTGGCAGTTCATATTTGGAAGGTTAATGGTGAGGGAATTATTCCGGATCTCGACGCCGTCTCCGCAGCATCGTCGGCGGTTTTGATCATTGCTGTACTGATTTTTAATCTTGCGGCCCGTTATTTTGGTAAGAAGTTATATCGCCATCTGACTGGCGTGAAGTAGAGGACTTTGATGACTGAAGAAAAACAAACTAAGGCAATTATTGATTTAGCAAAGTTGAACAAGGAGATTGCCGTTGAAACCCACGACCTCCATGTCTATTACGGCGAGAAGGATGCCATCCACGGTGTGAGTCTGCAATTTGAGCGAAATAAGATTACGTCGTTGATTGGTGCTTCTGGTTCCGGTAAGTCGACGTACCTGCGCTCAATCAACCGAATGAACGATAACATTCCCCATACGAAAGTGGAGGGGGAGATTATGTATCGCGGCCTGGATATCAATAGCGACGCAATCGATGTCTACGAGATGCGCAAGCACATCGGCATGGTCTTCCAACGCCCCAATCCTTTCTCAAAGTCGATCTACGACAACATCACGTTTGCCCCCAAACGTCATGGTCTGCATGACAAAAAAGCGCTTGACGAATTGGTCGAGACGACGTTGAAACAGGCAGCTCTCTGGAATCAGGTTAAGGATGACCTCGGCCAAAGTGCTTTAGCTCTGTCCGGTGGGCAACAACAGCGGCTCTGCATTGCACGGGCAATTGCGATGAAACCCGATATTCTATTGATGGACGAACCCGCCAGTGCGTTAGACCCTATCTCGGCCGGAACTGTTGAAGAGACCATGATGGACTTAAAGGCCAACTACACGATCATTATCGTGACGCACAATATGCAACAAGCAGCGCGGATTTCGGATTATACCTGCTTCTTCCACTTGGGGGATGCAGTCGAGTACGACGAGACACGCAAGATTTTCACAACACCACAAGTACAACTGACCGAAGACTACGTCTCAGGCAGATTTGGCTAGGAGGAAAACGATGAATCCAAATCAAGAACCCATAATTTCTGCCTCCGATGTGCATCTTTTCTACGGCAAGAACGAGGCGTTAAAGGGCATCTCGCTTGATTATTTCGAACACGAAATCACGGCGATGATTGGCCCGAGCGGATGTGGCAAGTCCACTTTTCTGCGGACGCTTAATCGGATGAATGACCTGATTGACAACGTGACCATCACAGGTTCCGTCAAGATTGACGGTCGAAATATTTACGCGCCAACTACCGATACTGTGGCTCTCCGGAAAAAAGTGGGCATGGTTTTCCAACAACCAAACCCATTCCCATTCTCGATCTACGATAATGTCGCCTATGGCTTGCGGCTACAAAAGAACGAGTACACGAAGGACGAGATGGATCAGATTGTTGAGGAAAGTTTACGGGCCGCCGCCGTGTTCGATGATGTGAAGGATAAGTTGAACGAGAGCGCACTCTCACTTTCAGGTGGCCAGCAGCAAAGAGTCTGCATCGCGCGGGTCCTTGCGGTGCAGCCAGAAGTGATTTTGATGGACGAGCCAACAAGTGCGTTAGATCCCATCTCTAGTGCGAAAATCGAGAACATGTTGCTTGAGTTAAGGGACAAGTACACGGTTATCATCGTGACCCATAACTTGGGCCAGGCATCCAGAATATCTGATCGGACGGCCTTCTTCCTACAGGGGCACTTGATTGAGTATAATGAGACCAAGAAGATGTTCTTGAATCCGGACAGGCAAGAGACAGAAGACTACATTTCAGGAAAATTTGGTTAGAGGAGATTTGACATGAGAGCAACATTTGATGAAGAAATTGCCGATTTACATGAAAGCTTTGCGGCGATGGGGCACATGGTGAGCAAGAATATTAAGCGAGCCGTCGACTCCTTTATCGAGCACGATAAGGCAGGTGCTGGTAAGGTGATTGACTACGACCCGAAGATTAACGAACTGGAAGTCCAGCTTGAAAAAACCTGTTTCGAGTTGATTGCACTCCAACAACCCGTTACCAGTGACTTGCGGCGAATTGTGACTGTCATGAAGGCGAGCTCGGATCTGGAGCGGATGGGCGATCATGCGGTCAGCATCGCAAAGGCGACGATTAAGGTGAAAGGCACGACCAGGGTCTACGAGATTGAGCAGGCAATTGATGAGCTGGCAAACGTCGTCTTAGAGATTGTTGACCAATCGCTCCATGCATACCGCCACGAGGACGAGGAGGAAGCAATTACTGTTGCCAAGATGGATGATCAGGTGAACGAACTCTCACACAAGATTCATAAGCAAATCGTGGTCGAGATGAAGAAGGACGCGGATACGATACTTGGTAACACCTACTACATGCTTGTCGCGAGCTACCTTGAGCGAATTGGTGACTATGCAACCAACCTCTGTGAATGGGTTGTGTACTTGAAGACGGGTAAGATTGTGGAGTTGAATAACAACGTGCGTAAAGACACTGTTTAAGATTACATAAAAATCGTCGGAGATGAGAGCCGCGTATTTATTTAACAACCGAGTTGCTGTAAAATATTGATTAGTTGATAAGAAGGAGCAAACATGAACAAAAAAATTTATCGTTCTACCGATGATCGACTATTAGCTGGTGTAATCGGTGGTCTAGCAGAATATTGGTCAATAGATAGCACGAAACTAAGAATTATTTTTGCTATTTTGTTGGTAGTTTCACTTAGCACGTTAACCCTGTTGTACCTATTATTGTGGTTCATCATCCCCCAGAAGCCGTCCACGACAGACTTTGTTGAGGAAGATGTGGTCGACGAGACGAACGATCGAGAGGAAGAGAATTAATGAGTGGTTTTCTAGCAATATTAATACTGGTTTTAATTGCGGCGTTGATTATTAGTATTTTCTTCGGTGCCATTGCCTTCGTCATCCGCTTTGCTGTGCCTATCTTGGTGATTGCCTTGGCTATTTGGCTCTATAATCGGTACAAGAAGCCAACTAACGGTTCAACCGGGACAACAAAGACCTACACGAATTCAACTAGTCAAGACACAACTAGAAAAGAAGCCCGTGACGTTGAAACAAATGACGTGAAGGCCGACGAGCAATAGGATGAAGTTTATAATCAGAGTGTTCATCAACGCATTGGTCCTAGTCGCGCTAGCGGGAATGTTCCCCGCGATGATTGCCGTTGAAAGTTTTGGCTTTGCGCTCTTGGCAGGCCTGTTCATCACCATCATCAACGGAACAATCCGCCCGCTGTTGCAGTTGCTAGCGTTACCAATCTCCTTTCTGACCTTTGGTATTTTCGCGTTGATTATCAACGGAATTTCCTTAGAGTTGGCAATTAGCTTCGCCGGCAATCAAATTGTGATTAATGGTTTCTTCAATGTTATTATTGTTTCGCTTGTACTGTCATTCGTACAAAGCTTGGTCTTCAAGTTTCTAAACGAAAATTTCAAATTTTAAAAAAGCGCCCTGATTTTTAGGCGCTTTTTTAGTACCTAAATGGTAAACTGGAACAAGTAAGTTGATTAAATCGTGAGGTATAAAAATGACTGAGAACGTGAAAATTAGCGACATGGTGCACGATAACGGCCTGAAGGTTTATGCGGGCGCTGATTACCTGAAGAATAAATCGGTGGGCGTGACGGATATTTCCCGTCCCGGGTTAGAACTGACCGGCTACTTTGACTTCTATCCGCATGAACGGATTCAGTTACTTGGAATGACCGAGGTCTCCTATGCGAATGAACTCACGCAGGAGGAACGCCTGAGCGTGTTCGACCGGATGTGTAAAGAAGAGGATACCCCCTGCTTCTTAATCTCCCGGGGGCTAGCTGCACCTGACGAACTGTTAGAGAAGGCGACTGAGTACAAGATTCCGGTTCTTAGTTCTCAGTTATCGACAACAAGACTCTCGAGTGTCATTACCGAGTACTTAGAATACAGGCTGGCAGAACGGCGGAGTATCCATGGCGTGCTGGTCGATATCTATGGTCTAGGTGTCTTGATTATGGGTAGTTCCGGTGTTGGTAAAAGTGAGACTGCACTGGAACTCGTGAAGCGGGGCCACAGGCTAATCGCTGACGATCGAGTTGACGTCTTTCAACAAGACGAGAAGACGGTGGTCGGTGAGGCGCCAGCCATCTTGAAGCACCTCCTGGAGATTAGAGGAATTGGCATCATCGACGTCATGAATCTCTTCGGTGCAGGAGCAGTTCGGGCCTCAACCCCAATCTCACTTGTTGTTAACCTCGAGAATTGGGACAATGATAAGAACTATGACCGTGTCGGTTTCGAGACGGAATCCATGCCGATTTTCGACGTAAACATCCCGAAGATTACCGTACCAGTGAAGGTTGGACGTAATCTGGCCATCATTATCGAGGTTGCCGCCATGAACTTCCGTGCGAAGAATATGGGCTACGATGCCACCAAGAAGTTCGAGGAGAACTTGGCGAACCTCATCCAAGACAACACAGAGAAGGAGCAATAATTGTGCAATTTATCGCTAACGCAATTGATCCGATTGCATTTCGTTTCGCCGGCCGCGACGTTCGTTGGTATGGTATTTTAATTGGAATAGGGATTGTCATCGCCGTTTGGATGTCCATGGCGGAGGCGAAAAGACGCCAGATTATGCCGGACGATATCATTGATCTGTTGTTGTGGATCGTGCCGATTGGCTTCATCGGAGCGCGTGCTTATTATGTCATCTTTGAGTGGGGCTACTATTCAGCCCACCCGGCGCAGATTTTTGCCATCTGGAACGGCGGAATTGCCATTTATGGTGGACTAATTGCCGGCCTCATTACCCTGATTATTTTCTGCTACTACAAAGTTTTGCCAGCATGGCTGGTCTTAGATATCATCACACCAGGCGTGATGGCTGCACAAATACTCGGACGTTGGGGTAACTTTATGAACCAAGAGGCATATGGCGCTAAAACAACATTGAGCTTCCTCCAAGGGCTTCATCTACCCCAGTTCATCATCGATCAGATGTGGATCAACGGTGCATACCGGCAACCCACATTTTTGTATGAATCATTCTTCAATCTGATTGGACTGATTATCATTCTGGCATTACGCCACAAGAAGGACCTTTTCAAACGTGGTGAGATCGTGCTTAGCTATGTATTATGGTATAGTGTAGTTCGATTCTTCGTTGAGGGGATGCGGACTGATAGCCTGTACATCTTCAACACGATTAGGGTCTCACAGGCGTTGTCAGCGGTCTTGTTCTTCGTCGTCATCGGTCTGTTCATTTACAGACGGCGCGTGACTAAGCCTGAGTGGTATCTGGCGGGCAGTGGGTTGAAGTACCCATATCATCGGTAAAAAGTGGAGGAAATAATGAAAAAAATTGCAGTCATTGGTGCAGGTTCATGGGGCACGGTTTTGGCCTCACTATTAGCCGATAACGGCCATTCTGTGACACTTTATGGTAACCACCAAGAGGTGTTAGACGAGATTATCAATTTCCACACAAACAAGCGGTACCTGGCGGCAACATTTAAGACGAACGAGCGGATTGCAGTGACCATCGACCTTAAAGCAGCAGTGCAGGGACAGGATATGCTCTTACTGGTGATTCCGACGAAGGCAATTAGAAGCGTTGGTGCGTCCATCGCCACAATCTTGGCACAGAATAACGCACAACCAATCATTGTGAGCGCGACAAAAGGGATTGAACCCGGGTCAAAGAAGCGAGTCTCGCAAATCATTGCGGAGGAGATCTATCCTGCTCAAACAGACAAAATTGCGATTATTTCTGGACCGAGTCACGCGGAAGGCGTAGCTCAAAAGGACTTGACTGCGCTGTCTGTTGCCAGTGAATCAACGGCTGTAGCTGAATTGGTGCAGGAAACTTTTAGTAACGATTACCTCAGACTATACACGACGAACGACGTGATTGGGGTCGAGGTTGGCGGTGCGACCAAGAATGTGATTGCGCTGGGGGCTGGCTTATTATATGGTAAGGGCTTCGGCGATAACGCGAAGGCAGCACTCATGACACGTGGCTTAGCTGAGATGACGCGACTCGGCGTACGACTGGGGGCACAACCGCTGACCTTTAGCGGTCTGTCTGGTATCGGCGATTTGATTGTGACGTGCACGAGTACGAATTCTCGGAACTGGCGTGCCGGCCGTGAACTGGCTAAGGGTAAGGGCCTCGAACAGACGTTGAGTGATATGGGAATGGTTGTCGAGGGTGTCCTGACGGCAAAGGCCTTGCATGAACTGAGCCAGGAGTTAAACCTAGAGATGCCGATTTCAGCTGCTATTTATCGCTTCTTGTATGAAGATTCATCAGTTGATGCAGAAATAGCGCGGATGATGGGACGGGAGAATAAACCCGAACTCGAATTCTAGGACTGAGCAACACAGTTGCATCTTTTCTTTAAAAGAGTAAAATAAACTTATTAAAAGTAAGGAGCCAATTGTAAATGACGAAAAAGTATGATGTGATTGTGATTGGTGCTGGACCGGGTGGCTTGACTGCCGGCCTGTATGCATCACGTTCAAATCTTTCAGTACTCATCTTGGACCGGGGTATTTATGGCGGTCAGATGAACAATACTGGTGATATTGAGAATTATCCTGGTTTCGAACTTATTTCAGGTCCTGATTTGTCGGAGAAGATGTACGCTTCAGCAACGAAGTTTGGTGCTGAGTATGCGTACGGTAATGTCAAAAACGTGACGGACCACGGAGAGTATAAATTAGTCGAGACTGACGAAGGCGACTTCGAGGGGAAGACGGTCATCATCGCTACTGGCGCAGAGCATAAACATCTTGGCGTACCTGGTGAGGAAGATCTTTCAGGTATGGGTGTTTCGTACTGTGCGGTGTGTGATGCAGCATTCTTCAAGAACCGTGAAGTAGTGGTTGTTGGTGGTGGTGACTCTGCTGTTGAGGAGGGGCTCTACCTGACTCAGCTGGCGAGCAAGGTAACGATTATTCATCGCCGTGATCAACTCCGTGCACAACAGATTCTGCAACAGCGTGCCTTTGCCAACCCTAAAATCGAATTTGTGTGGAATGCCATCACAGAGGAAATTGTGGGAACAGAGAATAAGACTACCGGTGTGAAATATCGTGATAAGAACACCGGTGAAGAGCACGTTGTGCCAGCTGATGGTGTCTTCATCTATGTTGGAATCATGCCAATGACTGATAAGTTTAAGGAGCTGAACATCACCGACGAGAATGGCTGGATTATCACTGATGAGAAGATGCGGACAAGTGTGCCTGGCATCTTCGCTATCGGCGATGTCCGGGCCAACCAGCTACGCCAAATCGCCACTGCGGTTGGCGATGGTGGTATTGCCGGTCAAGGTGTCTACGAGTATCTCCAAGAGACGAATAGTCTCACGCAAACTGCATAATCTACTTCTAAATTCAAAAGCTTGTTTTCAAGCTTTTTTTTGTTGGTCGGAAACAGTATCATAGAGTATGAAATGTAAATGTTTTGAAGGAGAAAAAGATGACTTTGATGACACAAGTAAAATACTGGCAGGAGAACGAGAACTTGCCACTCGAAATGAAGCAGCAGTTGGCTGATCTAGCACAGAATCCCGACTGGGTCCAAGATGCTTTTGGTGCCGACTTGGAATTCGGTACAGCCGGTATGCGTGGCTTAATGGAGCCAGGCACGAATCGGATGAACCTCTTCACGGTTGGCAAAATCACTGAGGGATTGGCCCGGTTAATCGATGAACTCGGTGCTGAATATAAGGCTCGTGGTGTTGTAATCTGTTATGATCCACGCTATAATTCTGCCGCCTTTGCGCAGCATGCAGCGTTAATCCTTGGTGCACATGGTATCCAAGTTTATCTGTTCGATTCATTACGGCCAACGCCGGAGCTTTCCTTCACAATTCGTTATTTGACTGCGTATGCGGGAATTATGATTACTGCAAGTCATAATCCCAAACAATATAACGGCTATAAGATTTATGGCCCGGATGGGGGGCAGATGCCACCGGCAGAGGTGGATAGTGTCGTGAAGTACGCTGAGGCCATCGACGATATTTTCGCAGTGCAGACCGGTAATCTCTCCGAACTCCGGCAAGCGGGCACGATTCAATTAATTGGTGAGAACGTCGATCAGGCTTATTTAGCACAGCTTCAGACCGTGAACGTCGATCGCAAGTTGATTGCTGCTGAGGCAGACAACTTACCGATTGTCTACTCACCTCTGCATGGTACAGGTAATGTGTTGTACCAGCGTGTTTTCGGTGAGAATGGTTTCAAAAACGTGCATATTGTCCCAAGCCAGGCAATTCTCGATCCGGAATTTATCAGTGTGCCATCACCGAATCCCGAGTCCCCAGCCGCTTTCACAGAAGGCATTAAGCTGGCTAAAAAGGTGGGTGCAAAGCTAATCATTGCCACCGATCCCGATGCCGATCGGATGGGCTGTGCAGTCCTTAATCAGGCCGGTGAATATGAACTATTGACAGGGAACCAGATTGCAGCCTTGATGACGAATTACCTGCTGACGGGAATGAAGAAGAGCGGCGAGCTGACTGCGCAACTAGAGATTGTCAAATCGATTGTTTCAAGTGAGCTCCCATTCGTGATTGCCACAAGTTTTGGTATCAAGACGAAAAATGTACTAACGGGCTTTAAGTATATTGGTGAGGAAATCGAGCACCTAAACCAGACAGGTAGCGGGAAGTTTGTCTTCGGGTTCGAAGAGAGCTATGGTTTCTTGTTTAAGGACTTTGTCCGCGATAAGGATTCCCTTCAAGCCGCGCTCATGATGGCCGAGGTTGCTGCATACTATTCAAGTCGCGGATTGACGGTTGCTGAGGGCTTAGAGGAACTATCACAACAATTTGGTTACTTCGCCGAAGAGACGAAATCAATCGAGATGACTGGCCTTGATGGTTTAAGCAAGATGAAGGCAATGATGGAGAAACTCCGGAGTGAAACTGTTACGGAAATTGCCGGTGTACAAGTGATGCGCTACGAGGATTACCTGGCACAGACTGCCGTGGTAGACGGGAAGACGACTGCGTTCACTGATTATCCAAAGGCAGACGTCTTGAAGTATTACTTGGCTGACGATACATGGATTGCGCTCCGGCCATCCGGGACTGAACCTAAGGTCAAAGTATACGTTGGTGTGCGTTCCGACTCAACGGAACATGCCCATGCCAATGTGACGCGTTACCAGTCTGCTTTTGCTGAATTACTAAACTAATTTGTGGCGAAAGTATGTTCGGAGTGCTAGAATTAAATATATTTTGTAAATAGTTGGATTTTATATCCAACTTTTTTTGACGAGGAGGGGAATTAATTGATAACTAAGCAAAAAGGTGGCACGTTCAAGCTCCACTCAAAATACCAGCCCGCCGGGGACCAAGGCGCCGCAATTACCAAATTGGTTGATGGCTTCAAAGCTGGCCGTAAAGAGGAGATTCTGGAGGGTGCGACTGGTACTGGTAAGACATTTACCATGGCCAATGTAATTCAGAAGCTGAATAAGCCGACCTTAATTATTTCCCACAACAAGACTCTTGCGGGTCAATTATATGGTGAGTTCAAAGACTTCTTCCCCGAGAATGCCGTCGAGTATTTTGTGTCATACTATGACTACTACCAACCGGAAGCCTATGTGCCATCTTCTGATACGTATATTGAGAAGGATTCGGCAATCAACGATGAGATCGATCAGCTGCGCCACTCGGCCACTAGTGCGTTACTGGAGCGCAATGACGTGATTGTTGTCGCCAGTGTCTCCAGTATCTTTGGTCTTGGTGATCCAAACGAGTATGCGAAATCTGTGATCTCACTACGGGTGGGAATGGAAATGGATAGAAACGAGCTACTCAGACAGCTTGTGACTATTCAATATGATCGGAACGATATCGATTTTCAACGTGGCCGATTCAGAGTCCGTGGTGATGTAGTCGAAATTTTCCCAGCTGGTAATAGTGAACATGCCTTTCGCGTGGAATTCTTTGGTGATGAAATTGACCGCATTGTTGAGGTTGACTCTTTGACTGGCGAGATTGTTGGTGAACGTGAACAGGTCTCACTATTTCCGGCAACCCATTTCATGACTAACGATGAACAGATGGAGGCAGCCGTCCGTAGAATCAAGGATGAGTTGGACGTGCAAGTGAAGAAGTTCAACGATGAAGGTAAGCTATTGGAGGCCCAGCGGATTAAGCAACGGACGACGTATGATATTGAAATGATGCAGGAGCTCGGCTACACGAATGGGATTGAGAACTATTCGCGTCACATGGAAGGTCGTGCAGAGGGTGAGCCACCGTTCACGCTACTTGATTTCTTCCCTGACGATTTTCTCATCTTAATCGATGAATCACACGTGACGATGCCCCAGATTCGAGGGATGTATAACGGTGACCGGGCACGGAAACAGATGCTTGTGGATTACGGCTTTAGGCTACCTAGTGCATTAGACAACAGGCCTTTACGGCTCGAAGAATTTGAACAGCACGTCCACCAGATTATGTACGTCTCTGCGACACCCGGTCCCTACGAGCTCGAGCGGACGAATTACAAGGTGGAACAGATTATTCGACCAACAGGGCTGCTCGATCCAAAGGTGGAGATTAGGCCGATTGAGGGCCAGATTGACGATCTAGTTGGTCAGATTAATGAACGCACGAAACGTGACGAGCGGGTTTTTGTCACCACGTTGACCAAGAAGATGGCGGAGGATTTAACCGATTATCTGAAAGATCTCGGAATTAAGGTGAAGTACCTCCACAGTGACATCAAAACACTGGAACGATCGGAAATCATTCGTGACCTCCGACTTGGCAAGTTCGACGTGTTAATCGGAATTAACCTGTTGCGTGAGGGAATTGACGTACCAGAGGTCTCACTTGTAGCGATTTTGGATGCCGATAAGGAGGGATTCCTGCGTTCTGAACGACCGCTGATCCAGACCATCGGTCGAGCAGCCAGAAATGCACACGGTGATGTAATCATGTATGCTGATAAGATGACAGACTCCATGAAGATTGCGATTGACAAGACCAATAGAAGGCGGCAGATTCAGGAGCAGTTTAATGAGGAGCATGGGATTACCCCAACAACGATCATCAAACCAATCAGGGCGTCAATCTCACTTGTCAAGCAGGTCGATGCCAAAGAAACAGAAAAATCCTTCAAGGAACTTAATTTCGATGAGTTAAGTAAGAAGGAGAAACAAGAATTAATTAAAAATCTGACCGAGCAGATGCAAAATGCGGCGAAGAAGTTGGACTTCGAGGAGGCTGCAACCTTGCGCGATGCCCTGTTAGAATTAAAGAGTGAAGGTAAATAAGTATGGCAAATGATAAAATCGTGATTCACGGTGCCAGAGAACACAATCTAAAAGACGTCAGTGTCACCATCCCAAAGGAAAAGTTGGTGGTCATGACCGGCCTCTCGGGTTCCGGGAAGAGCTCGCTTGCGTTTGACACCCTCTATGCCGAAGGGCAGAGACGTTATGTTGAGTCGTTGAGCAGTTATGCACGGCAATTCTTGGGCCAGATGGATAAGCCTGACGTGGATTCAATCGATGGGCTGAATCCAGCCATTTCGATTGACCAGAAGACGACCTCGAAGAATCCTCGGTCGACAGTGGGGACTGTCACCGAAATTAATGACTATCTAAGGCTGCTCTGGGCCCGTGTTGGCCACCCAATCTGTCCGAATGATGGCACACCAATCGTGAGTCAATCCGTGGATCAGATGGTTACACGGGTGCTCGACCTACCAGAACGCTCTAAAATTCAGATTCTTGCCCCTGTTATCCGAGCGAAAAAAGGCCAGCACCAAAAGGTTTTTGAAAAAATTCAAAAAGAAGGTTATGTGCGCGTCTTCGTTGACGGAGAAGTGCATGAGATTACCGAGCAATTTGACTTGAATAAGAACCAAAAGCACGATATCAGTATCGTGATTGACCGTTTGGTTGTGAAACCGGAGATTCGCTCAAGGATCTTTGATTCATTAGAAGCTGCACTCCGTCTTGCCGATGGTTACGCAAACGTCGATGTGGTTGGCTCAGAAATGTTGATTTTCTCAGAACACTATGCCTGCCCAATCTGTGGCTTTACCGTGGGCGAGCTTGAACCACGTTTGTTCTCATTTAACGCTCCTTTTGGTGCATGTCCGGAATGTGATGGTCTAGGTATGAAACTCGAGGTCGACGTTGATTTGGTGATTCCAGACCAAAGTCTCTCGCTCGAAGAGGGGGCCGTTATTCCCTGGAATCCAATCAGCTCTAACTACTACCCAGAGATGCTTGCACAAGCCATGAAACAGTTCAAGGTACCAATGGATAAGCCATTTAATAAGTTAACGAAGGCACAGCAAGACATTATCCTGACTGGCTCAGGCAATAAAGCCTTCCATTTCCACTACCAAAATGAGTTCGGTGGTGTCAGGGACGTGGACGTGGTCTTTGAGGGTGTGCTAACTAATGTTAAACGCCGCTACCACGAGACTAACAGCGACTTTACCCGCGATCAAATGCGTAAGTACATGACCGAATTGACTTGTCCTGTCTGCCATGGCAAGCGATTAAACCGCCAAGCCTTAGCCGTCAAGGTGATGGGCGAAGATATTGCTGAAGTTTCTACTTTTGCCATCAAGCGAGCAGTTGATTTCTTCCACAAAATCGAACTTTCGGAGCAAGAGACCGCGATTGCTAAACCAATCTTAAAAGAGATTAATGATCGCCTAACCTTCCTGATTAATGTTGGGCTAGACTACCTGACGCTCTCGCGTTCGGCTGGTACACTTTCTGGTGGGGAGGCACAAAGAATTCGTTTAGCCACTCAGATTGGTTCCAATCTTTCTGGCGTCATGTATATCCTGGACGAGCCTTCCATTGGGCTCCACCAACGGGATAATGATCGCTTAATTGGCTCGCTCCAAGAGATGAGAGACCTCGGGAATACCCTCATTGTGGTTGAACACGACGAGGATACAATGCGAGCTGCGGATTATCTGATTGACATTGGCCCGGGGGCCGGGGCTGATGGTGGCCAGGTGATGGCCGCTGGCACACCTGCCGAGGTTGCTCAGGTAGAGCAATCAATTACTGGTCAGTATTTATCAGGCAAGAAGTTTATCAAGGTGCCACTAAAGCGTAGAACTGGTAACGGTCAGAAAATCACGGTCAAAGGGGCTGCCGAGAATAACTTGAAGAACGTCAATGTGGACTTCCCGCTGGGAGAACTCGTTGTTGTGACGGGTGTTTCGGGCTCCGGCAAGTCGACTTTAGTCAACATGATCCTGAAGCGAGCGCTGGCGCAGAAGTTGAATCGGAACTCCACCAAGCCGGGTAAGTACAAGAGTATTTCCGGCTATGAGAATATCGAAAAGATTATTGATATCGATCAAAGCCCAATCGGTCGGACTCCGCGGAGTAATCCAGCAACGTACACCAGTGTTTTTGACGATATTCGTGGTCTTTTTGCACAGACGAATGAGGCTAAGATGCGTGGTTACGCAAAGGGCCGCTTCTCGTTCAACATTAAGGGTGGTCGCTGTGAGAACTGCAAGGGTGACGGCATTATCAAGATTGAGATGAACTTCCTGCCCGACGTTTACGTGCCGTGTGAGGTATGTCACGGGAAACGCTACAACTCGGAGACCCTTGAGGTAACGTATAAGGAGAAGAATATCGCAGATGTGCTTGAGATGACTATCTCTCAGGCAACGAAATTCTTCGAACACATTCCAAAGATTCACCGTAAGTTAGAGACAATCGTCGATGTTGGCCTGGGCTACGTTCAGTTGGGCCAGGCAGCAACAACTCTTTCTGGTGGTGAGGCGCAGAGAATGAAATTAGCTTCCGAGCTCCAGAAGATTTCGACCGGTAAAAACTTCTATATTCTGGATGAACCAACAACCGGTTTGCATTCAGATGATATTAGCCGTCTGCTTGATGTTCTGCAACGACTCGTGGATGAGGGGAACACCGTGCTAATTATTGAACACAACCTGGATGTGATCAAAAACGCTGACTGGCTGATCGATCTGGGGCCAGAAGGTGGTGAGGGTGGTGGCCAGATTCTGGCTACCGGTACACCTGAGGACTTGGCAAAGGTGAAGAAGAGCTATACCGGGCAGTACCTGAAGCCGATTCTCAAACGCGATTACAAACGTACTTTGGCCGAGGAAAAGGCCCAACAAAAGCAGAAGTAGCATGGAACACAGTGTTTAACTGGACCAAATCTTATTTTGGAGGAGAGAATAATGTATACACAACAAAGACAAAGCAGATTTGACTGGGGCCAATTTATCTCTGGCGTGATTTTCCTTTTAGCCGGCTTCTTCATGATGCGCCACCAAGGAGTCGCACTCAGGAGCCTGGTGCTGGTTTTCGGTATCGGCTCAATCATTCAGGGAATTGTCTGGCTGGCAAGTTATTCCTCGTTCAGGGACCTCTTTCGTGAATCGTGGGTCACGCTGATCTCAGGAATAGTAGATTTGGTAGTTGGCCTCCTGTTCCTCTTTTACGGTGACTTCGGAGCACTAACCATCGCCATTCTCTTCTCAATCTGGTTCTTAACGGATTCAGTGATTGGCCTAGTGTTCTCGTTTCACCTGCGCGATATTAGCGCACCACTGTTTCTTCTCTCGTTAGTCCTAAATATTTTTAGTTTAATTGTGGCTCTCTTGATGCTGATGAATCCGGTGGTTTCCGCGATGACACTAGTCTTGTTGGTAGCTATTTACCTGATCATTTACGGTGTGAATAATGTAATTGTTTCATTTGCACACAGGTTATAATTTATTCATAGACTAGTTTAACTGGCTCTGTTGCTTAGACAGAGCCTTTTTGATACAAAAGAGAGCAAAGAAACACACGGCGTGTTATAATGTGTTGAAGGAAATTGAGGTGGTCTGATGACTGAAACAACTAAGAAACTATTAATCGTTACTGGAATGAGTGGTGCGGGCAAGACCGTAGCAATCCAAAGCCTTGAGGATATGGGTTATTTCGTAGTCGACAACCTACCTCCGGCACTACTACCCCACTTTTGGGAGCTAATCATTACGACGAAGGATATCTCGCGAGTGGCCGTTGTGATTGACTTGCGTGTGAAGGGCTTCTACGAGGACCTGCAGGATGAGATTAACTCATTGGAGGATACGAAGAAGGTTCACACGAACATTGTCTTCCTTGATGCGGCAAACGATGAGTTGGTGACGCGTTATAAGGAGACTAGGCGCGCCCATCCGTTGGCACAGAACGGTCGGCTTCTGGATGCAATTAATCAGGAACGTGCCTTAGTTGAACCAATCAAGAAGATGGCACAACTCGTCATTGATACAACCAATATGTCAGCAGCTGAGCTTAAGGCTGACCTAAAAGCGAAGTTTACCGATGAACAGACGACTGTCTTCTCAATTGAGGTGATGTCGTTTGGCTTCAAGTATGGACTACCAATTGATGCCGATATCGTCATGGACGTGCGCTTCCTCCCCAATCCCTACTATTTGCCCGAATTACGGCCATTTACTGGGCTCGACCGCCGGGTGTCGGATTATGTGATGCACCAGCCAGCAACAGAAGACTTTTACCAGAAATTTCTTAGTCTATTAGAGACGACTATCCCAGGTTACATCGAAGAGGGGAAGGCCAATCTGACAATTGCAATTGGCTGTACGGGTGGTCAACACCGCTCTGTTGCGCTTGCTCAGCGGTTGGCACATGACCTGGATCAAGATTATAAGGTTGACGTCACTCACCGAGAAATTTGGCGTTACAAAGGGGGCTCTAAGTAATGGCGGACGGGATCAATAAGATTGTTCGGGTCATCAAAGGCCGGCGACCGAAAGTTGTCGTGATTGGCGGGGGCACGGGCTTACCGGTTATCTTATCTGCACTGAAGGAAAAGAATGCCGAGATTAGCGCCATCGTGACTGTGGCCGATGATGGTGGCTCTTCTGGTGCAATTCGTGATTATATCAATGTGGTCCCACCTGGTGATATTAGAAATGTCCTAGTTGCCCTCTCAGAGCTTACTCAAGTGGAACTGGATGTCTTTCAGTACCGGTTTAACAGTAATGATTCCTTCTTTTCGGGTCATGCAATTGGGAACCTCATCATCGCTGCATTGAACGAAATGCAGGGTAATATTTTCGATGCGGTGCAGGTATTGAGCAAGATGATGCGGATCTATGGCCGGGTTTTCCCTGCTAGTAATGAGCCGCTGACTTTACATGCTGAATTCGCTGACGGGACCACCGCTAGTGGTGAGACGAATATCTCAAGTACCGCTAAGAAAATCAAAAGAGTTTGGGTGACGGATACTGTAGGTGAACAGGAACCAGCAGCTGTCTTGCCTGTATTGGCTGCGATTATGCAGGCCGATGTGGTGGTGCTTGGACCCGGGAGCCTGTTCACTAGTATCTTGCCTAATTTAATGATTCAAAATTTGGGTGATGCGATTCGACAGACGAAGGCCGAGGTCATCTACATCTGCAACATCATGACCCAAAAAGGGGAGACGGAAGGGATGACGGACGCGGAACATGTGCGGCTGATTAACCAACACCTCGGTGGGAACTACGTTGATACGGTCCTGGTTAATTCAGCTCCTGTTGTGATGGAAAACTTCAATGCTGCAGACTATGATGAATATCTGTTGCCGGTCAAAAGAGACTTTGCTGGCTTACGGGAGATGGGTTGTCGGGTAATCACTGATAATTTCATCAATATGCGGGGCAACGGTGTCTACCATAATGGCCCCAAAGTGGCACAAGAGATCTTGAATCTGGCATTTCAATCTGATAATCGGAAGAACGGAGTGAGATAATGGCGTCATATGCTAGTTCTGTGAAGAAGGAACTAACAGTACTCGAGGTTCATCCGGAACATGCAAAAGCAGAGTTATCAGCTTTTTTACGGATGAACGGCATTCTTTCGTTAAGGAATAAGAATTTATCTTTAGATATTGTGACGGAGAATCCGGCAATTGCGCGGAGAATCTTCTCACTAATGAAGATTGCGTATAAAATCGAGCCAGTGCTGTTGGTTTCACAGAAAATGAAATTAAAAAAGAATAACCAATACTTGGTCCGGCTGAAGACTCGTGTTAAGGAGATTCTTCAGGACCTAGACATTGTGGACGAGCACTTCGCAATCAAGACACGGGTACCGGAGAAGATAATGAAGGATGAACAGCGCACAATGAGCTATCTACGAGGGGCTTTTCTCGCAGCTGGTAGTGTCAATAATCCGGAGACTAGTCGCTATCACCTGGAGATTTATTCACTGTATGAGGAACATAATGCCGATATAGTGGCGCTCATGAATAAGTTTAACCTGAACGCGAAGGCTACGAAGCGGCGGAGTGGTTACATTGCCTACCTCAAGGGTGCAGAGAAAATCGCAGATTTTCTCCGTGTGATTGGGGCAATTAACGCAATGCTTGCATTCGAGGATCTGCGCATCATGCGGGATATGCGCAACTCGGTCAATCGGCTGGTAAACTGCGATACGGCTAACCTCAAGAAGACCGCCAATGCGGCTGCCAAACAGGTCGAGGACATTACCATAATTAAACAGGAGATTGGACTGGAACGTCTACCAGAGAAGATTCGCGTGTTGGCGCAGTTCAGGCTGGAGAATCAGGAGCTTACCTTAAAGGAAGTTGCGGAGCAGATTCCTGACGGTCCGATTTCTAAGTCTGGTGTAAATCATCGTTTCAAAAAAATAGAAGAGATGGCGGAACGGATTCGTTCCGGCCAAGATGTGTACTAAAAGAGGATTAATTGATGGAGAGTAACGATAAAGCTATTAGACTTGATCAGCAACTATGTTTCGAGATCTATCAAGCCCATAAGACATTTAATAAGTTTTATAATCAGGCATTGAAGGAATGGGGCTTAACCTACGCTCAATATATCGTAATGCTGTCCCTATACGAGTTTCACACACTCTCTGTTAAGCAATTGGGAGAAAAGGTGGCGCTCGATAGTGGCACACTAACGCCACTCTTGCGGCGACTCGAGAAGGACAATTGGGTGGTCAAGGAACGCTCACTAAAGGATGAAAGACGGCTGGATGTCTCGCCGTCTGAATACGCATTGTCACAGCGGGACGCCATTTCTGAGCGTGTTTCCGGCTGTCTTTCAATGATGCATATTTCAGACAATCAATACGATAAGTACATGAAGGACGTCGCCCAGCTGAAGTCCAATCTCGACCGGGTTAATTCAGAGCTTCGCGAGGATAGTGAGCTGGTTTAATTGAGTTAGTTAATTTAAGATAAAAAAATCACTTTTGACCGCTAGTTAGTTGGTCAAAAGTGATTTTTATTTGGTGATATTTATTTATTTGGTGTACTAGTCAGGATGTCATCAACTAGGCCGTAATCCTTGGCTTCCTGGGCGGTCAAGTAGTGGTCACGCTCAGTATCTCTTTGGATAACCTCTGGATCCTGACCGGTAGTGTCAGCCAGAATCTTGTTTAATTTCTTCCGTGACTTCAGGATTTCCTCAGCGGCAATCTCAATCTCGGTTGCTTGGCCTTGGGCACCGCCAAGTGGTTGGTGAATTAACACCGTTGCATTTGGTAAAGCAAACCGCTTGCCCTTAGTACCGGTGGCCAAGAGGATGCTGGCCATGGAAGCCGCCATACCGATGGCAATGGTCTGCACGTCTGATTTGATTAGGTTCATCGTATCCATGATTGCAAGACCAGAGGTAATCACACCACCTGGTGAGTTAATGTAAAGTGAAATATCCTTCGTGGAATCTTGTGCGTCAAGGAAGAGGAGTTGAGCGATGACTGTGTTAGCCATTTGGTCGTTAATCTCTCCAGAAAGCATGATGATTCTGTCTTTTAATAAGCGTGAGTAAATGTCGTATGCACGTTCACCACGTGAAGTTTGTTCAATAACTGTAGGTACTAACATTTCCTACCTCCAAAAATTTAATTTTAGCACTCTAATTTGTACTGTGCTAATTCTCGCACAATTATTAAAAATGGTCAATGAGAAAGCACCGAAACTATTGATTAGTTGTTGTCGACCATGTGCAGGTGTAGTTTCTTCTGACACGTAGGACAGATACCGTAAATCTCTAGGTGGCTGCCGCTTGTGAGGTAGCCGGTTTCCGCCGCTGCGCTTTTGCGCAATGCCTTCTCATACTGAACGAAATCTGCATTTTCCACGTCCGCAATGCGGCCACAATTGGTGCAGATTACGTGGAAGTGGGGCTTATCGAAGTAATCGTAGTGTGTGCTGCCATCACCGTTTTGAATCTCGATGACGAGGCCCAGCTCAACGAAAGAATTCAGTGCATTGTAGACTGTGGCAGTCCCGATATTGGGGTTGCTCTTGGCCAAATTGTCGCGAATCATTTCAACTGTTGGGTGATTATGGTGACTCATCAGGTAGGCCAAAATATTCTGTCTCTGTGGTGTCGCCTTTAAATCGTGTTCCCGAATGATTGTGGTTGCTTGTTCTAATTGGGATTTAGTAGGCATATGAAACTCCTTCTAATATATAATGATTCAATTCGATAATAAAAGTTATTTACGTGCGAACATACTCTTTAATACTGGAGTTAACTATGCTACACTATGTGTATTATAACACTAAATAATAATGATTCTAAATTATTAGGACTTAGTAGGGGTGATGAAATGATTCGATTTAGCGGGGTAAACTTTGAATCTGACCACAAGCAGATTCTAACGAATATTAACTTTGAAGTGGCAACCGGAGAAACGCTCACGTTAGCTGGGCCTTCTGGTTCTGGGAAAAGCACTATTTTAAAGCTCGCGGCCAAGATTATCTCACCGACTGCAGGCAAGATCGAATTCGACGGCCAAGATATCGCAGAGTTGAGTCC
The DNA here is from genome assembly GCF_001434555.1 of Amylolactobacillus amylotrophicus DSM 20534. NCBI lineage: Bacteria > Bacillati > Bacillota > Bacilli > Lactobacillales > Lactobacillaceae > Amylolactobacillus > Amylolactobacillus amylotrophicus. The sequence goes on along the minus strand of NZ_AZCV01000001.1, from coordinate 462,020 downwards.
AGCGGGTTATAGACAGGATGTCTCGTACTGTTTCCAACAACCAGTCTTGTTTGGCGCGGTTGCAGAGGATAGCTTCAAGTTTGTCTATGAAATTAGAAATCAGGAATATAGCCAGGAGCATGTGATAGAAACGCTGCAGAGCCTTGACCTGAAGCCGGATATTTTAAAACGCAAGGTCAACGAACTCTCGGGTGGAGAGAAGCAAAGAGTGGCGCTGGCGCGAAACACGCTCTTTTTACCAAAAGTTCTGTTATTGGATGAGGTAACAACGGGGTTAGACTTAACCACGAAAAACCTCATTCTGGGCTGGCTTGATCAGTTGAATCAGGAGCGCGGCGTGACCCTGATTAAGGTGACCCATGAGGAAGATGAGATTAGTGATAGTAAACATATTCTCCGTATTATAGACGGGAGGTTGCAAAACAATGAGTAATTTAACGGTTTCGCCAGCAACGCTGGCTATTACATTTTCTTTAGTTCTATTTGCCATATTCATTAGTTACAAGCAAAAGCTGGGCATCACGAAGGATATTATCTGGGGTATCTCACGGGCGATTGTGCAGCTGACGGTGGTTGGCTACTTATTGAAGTATATTTTCGGCGTGAATAACGTTTGGCTGACCTTTGCCATGGTGGCGATTATTGTACTAAACGCCGCCTGGAACTCCAGCAAACGCAGTAACGGTCTGCCTAACGCGTTTAAAATTTCGGTTCTGGCGATGAGTCTGTCTACGGCTGTCTGTCTCAGCATCTTAATCTTATCGGGTTCGCTTAAGGTTACGCCGTCTCAAATCGTTCCGATCACTGGGATGACGGCCTCAAACGCGATGGTGGCATCTGGTCTGGCCTATCGGTCAATGGATAGCTTGTTCCGTGACCAACACCAACAGGTGATGGAGAAGCTGGCACTCGGCGCAACACCTGCCCAGGCGACGAAATCAATTGTGCGTGAAGCCATCAAGACCGGGATGACACCGACGATTGATTCAAGTAAGACTCTTGGGCTGGTTAGCCTGCCTGGAATGATGAGTGGATTGATCTTCGCCGGTGTTGATCCAGTTAAGGCAATTGGCTATCAAATAATGGTGACTTTCATGTTGCTCGCCACTACTAGTCTCAGCTCAATTACCGTGGTATACCTAGGCTACAAGCAGTTCTACAACCAAGAGGAGCAATTAGTGCGCTAATGTTTTAAATATTTTGCTGAAAAAGGGCTTGGCATTTTCTTTCTTTCATGTATAATATTACTTGTTGAAAAAATGCTGATTTAGCTCAGTTGGTAGAGCAACGCACTAGTAATGCGTAGGTCGGAGGTTCAAGTCCTCTAATCAGCATATCTGGGGTTTCTTAGTTAAACTTCGTGAAATAAAATCACCTACAGGACGGGGATATTACAGCGTTCGTAGGTGATTTTTTCTTCTATGGAATTTCTTTGTAAAACTATGTTTTATGAAAAATTGTGGCTTAATTGTGGAAGTAACAAAATCAGTAAAAACTTGACGTTTCTAAGTCTACCTTCAGCTGTAAGATTTAGGCTACTCCTTAATTTTTCGTAAAGACGCAGGCATAATCAGATATAAACCGAACCAGATGATACAATGTAAGCGTAATAGTTTGGGTTGACCACATAGTGAATCAAGAATTTAATACTACAATTGTTACGGTGACGCACGATTTGGAAGTGGCTAAACGTCATGATAGAGTCATTGAAATCGGCTGAAAGGAGTCGGGTAGAGTGTTCTTTTATGTAATGATTTTTTCGCTGGCGGTTGGAATAGCTTTGATTGCTGTTGGAATCTATCGTAGAAATAAAAGTATTTGGTATAAAATCTCCATTATTGTAGGAATAGCGCTAGTCCTTTATGCTATTTATTTGGGATTTCCAAAATAATAAATTGTGTATGATTAGAGCTCCTCGCCAACCGGCGAGGTATTTTTTTGCCCGAAATCGGCCACAAAAAAACCAGCCGATTGGCTGGCAATGAAATGCTATTATGCGCCCCCTCGGAGTCGAACCGAGATTTCAAGAACCGGAATCTTGCGTGCGATCCATTACACTAAGGGCGCGAACAATATTATTCTATCAATAATTGCAGAAATAGCAACATAAATTTTCAAGATTAAAAAATTAGTGCCAATCCTTGAATTTCAAAATTGATGTTGGTATACTTGTGTTGTTGAAAAAGAAGAAATGGTTTCAAGACTGTTTCTTCTCTCTTTTGAGAAACGTGGGTCATACAAAGTCAAATAATGGGACATTATATGACCCAGCAAGGAGGAAACTTTTAATGCATGATGAATTTACATGGATTGAAAATCTCGTTCCTGACGTTATCAAGACCATTCGACAAAGATTTACTGTTTTGCAACAGATTTCATGGCTAGCTCCTGTGGGGCGGCGAATCATTGCTGAACGACTAGGAATCAGTGAAAGAACGATTCGGACCGAAACTGACTACCTCAAGTCGCAAGGATTAATTGATATTAATCACCTCGGCATGGTACTAACCCCGAAGGGTGAGAAGACCATTTCTGGCTTGGCACCAATCATTGCCAAGTTATTCGACGAAAGCCAGACCGAATTACGTCTTGCAGAAAAGCTAGGTATTAACAGGGCAATCATTGTCCCGGGTAACGCTGACTTGCAGGATCATGTTTTTGGATTACTCGGTACGGAGTTAAACGCCGCACTCGATTTACTTCTACCATTAGGACAGAACACGATTACGGTCCTTGGTGGTAAGACGATGGCGGAGATTGTACCGAATCTCTCAAGCAACCTCTCACATCATAGACAGCTAATGTTTGTGCCAGGTCGTGGGGCGTTGGGCGAGAGCGTTGAAATCCAGAGCAACACAGTGTGTCAGGTAATGGCACATTATAGTAACGGTAAGTATCGCGCTTTATACCTACCCGAGAATGTTAGTCCAGAAGTTTTACGGTCGCTAACACAGGACCCCTCCATTGGTGAGGTGCTGGATTACATCTCAAATAGTGATGCTGTTATCCATGGTATTGGAGCGGCAGACGTCATGGCCCAAAGACGTGACTTAGACTTAACTGTCAAGTCACAGTTACGTCAACAGGATGCTGTGGTTGAATGTTTCGGGTATTTCTTCAACCGGAGTGGTCAGGTGATTTACAAGATACCAAGAATTGGTTTGCAATTGGAGGATCTTTTCAAAATACCTCATGTATTCGCTGTTGCAGCCGGCACTAAGAAGGCGGCTGCCATCAAGGCTTACATGCACAATGCACCGAAACAGACGTGGTTAATCACGGATGAAGGTGCCGCTAACTCGATTTTAAATGGGATATAGACCCACTTAAAATATAATTTTACTTATTTCCTAAGGAGGAAGAAACTGTTATGACAGTTAAAATTGGTATTAACGGATTTGGTCGTATTGGCCGTCTTGCATTTCGTCGTATTCTTGAATTAGGTGCAAAATCAAGTGACATCGAAGTTGTTGCTATCAACGACTTGACAAGCCCATCACTTTTGGCACATCTTTTGAAATATGATTCAACTCATGGAACTATTGACAACGAAGTATCTGCTACTGAAGATTCAATCGTTGTTGATGGTAAGAGCTACCATGTATACGCAGAACCACAAGCACAAAACATTCCTTGGGTTAAGAACGACGGCGTTGACTTCGTTCTTGAATGTACTGGCTTCTACACTTCAAAGGCTAAGTCACAAGCTCACTTGGATGCAGGTGCAAAACGTGTTCTTATCTCAGCTCCAGCTGGTAAAGATTTGAAGACTATCGTTTACAACGTAAACGACGACACTTTAACTGGTGACGACACAATCGTTTCTGCAGGTTCATGTACTACAAACTGCTTAGCACCAATGGTTCACTACTTGGACAAGGACTTCGGTCTTGAAGTTGGTACTATGACTACTATCCACGCTTACACATCAACTCAAATGTTACTTGATGGCCCTGTTCGTGGTGGTGACTTACGTGCTGCACGTTCAGCTGCTGCTAACACTATTCCTCACTCAACTGGTGCTGCTAAGGCTATCGGTTTGGTTGTTCCTAGTGCTAACGGTAAGGTTCAAGGACATGCACAACGTGTTGGTGTTGTTGACGGTTCATTAACTGAATTAGTTACTATCCTTGACAAGAAGGTTACTGCTGACGAAGTTAACGAAGCAATGAGAAAGCACACTGAAGGCAACGAAAGCTTCGGCTGGAATGAAGACTCAATCGTTTCTAGTGACGTTATCGGAACTACTTACGGTTCAATCTTCGACCCAACACAAACTGAAGTTACAACTGTAGGCGACAAGCAACTTGTTAAGACTGTAGCTTGGTATGATAACGAATACGGCTTTACTTGCCAAATGGTTCGTACTTTATTGAAATTTGCTACACTTTAATTTTTAAAAAAACGAAGCAGAATTTATTATTCAATTACCATGAATAAAGGCGGAGGGAGATAATACTCCTTGCGCCTTTTTTCAAGGAATTATGGAGGAAAATATGGCTAAACTTATTGTGTCAGACCTTGACGTTAAAGACAAAAAAGTGCTCATCCGCGTTGACTTCAACGTGCCTATTAAAGACGGCGTGATCGGTAATGATAACCGGATTGTTGCCGCATTACCTACTATCAAATATGTGACTGAGAACGGTGGTAAGGCAATCTTACTTTCTCACCTTGGTCGGATTAAGTCAGATGAAGACAAGAAGGCTTTGACCCTTGCACCAGTTGCTAGTCGATTAAGCGAGCTACTAGGTAAAGACGTGAAGTTCGTACCAACAAACGAAGGTACTGAACTTGAATCAGCAATCGCAGCCATGAACGATGGTGATGTTTTGTTGATGGAAAACACCCGTTTCCAAGATATCGACAACGATTTCGGCAAACGCGAATCAAAGAATGACCCAACTCTTGGCGAATACTGGGCTGGTCTTGGCGACCTTTACGTGAACGATGCCTTCGGTACTGCTCACCGTGCCCACGCATCTAATGCTGGTATCGCTGAAGCAATCAAGGCAAAGGGCGGTAAGGTTGCAGCTGGCTTCTTGATGGAGAAAGAAATCAAGTTCCTCGGTGATGCTGTCGATAACCCAGTACACCCATTCGTGACCATCCTTGGTGGTGCTAAGGTGTCTGATAAGATTGGCGTGATTGAGAACCTAATCCCTAAGTCAGATCACATCTTAATCGGTGGTGGTATGGCCTACACATTCCTTGCTGCACAAGGTCATTCTATTGGTAAATCACTTTTTGAAGCCGACAAGGTTGACTTAGCTAAGGAATTACTCGACAAGGCTGGCGACAAAATTGTGCTGCCTATCGATCACTTAGTTTCAGCAGAATTCTCTAACGATGCACCATTTGAAGTATCTGATGTGGACATTGCTGATGACAAGATGGGTCTTGATATTGGACCTAAGTCAATTGCGCTCTTCAAGGATGTGCTTAAAGATGCCAAGACAGTTGTTTGGAATGGACCAATGGGTGCATTTGAAATGAGCAACTTTGCTGAAGGTACTCTTGAAGTCGGTCGTGCACTTGGTGCATTAACGGAGGCAACTACAATCATCGGTGGTGGTGATTCAGCAGCTGCAGCTATTCAATTAGGAATTGCAGACCAAATTACCCACATCTCAACTGGTGGTGGTGCTTCACTTGAATATCTTGAAGGTAAAACATTACCAGGAATTGCATCAATTTCTGACAAATAGAAAGGTCGATTAATTTTATGCGTACACCAATTATCGCTGGTAACTGGAAGTTAAACCAAAATCCTGAGGAAACAACAGCTTTCGTCGAGGCCATTAAAGACAAATTACCTGCAAGCAGCAAGGTTGAATCAGTCATCGCAGCTCCTGCTGTTGATTTGCCTGCACTCCTGGCTGCTGCTAAGGGTTCAGAACTGAAAACCGCTGCTGAAAATGCCTACTTCGAAGACAAAGGTGCCTTCACAGGCGAGACAAGTCCACTTGTGCTCTCACAAATGGGTATCAACTACGTCGTGATTGGCCACTCAGAGCGTCGTGATTACTTCCACGAAACTGACGAAGACATCAACAAAAAAGCACATGCACTTTTCAGAAACAACTTAACACCAATCATCTGCTGTGGCGAATCTCTTGAGACTAGAGAAGCCGGCAAGGAGACTGAATGGGTTGTGGGCCAAATTAAGGCTGCTTTGAAAGATTTGACTGCTGAGCAAGTCAGTCAATCAGTTATTGCCTACGAACCAATCTGGGCTATTGGTACAGGTAAGACTGCTTCAAGCGAACAGGCACAAGAAATGTGCAAGGCAATCCGTGATGCAGTGAGTGATTTGTACAACGAAGAGACTGCTGCAAACGTCCGGATTCAATACGGTGGCTCAGTTAAACCTGAGAACGTGAAGGAATTAATGGCTAAGCCAGATATCGATGGCGGCTTAGTTGGTGGTGCAAGTCTTGAACCAGAGTCATTCCTCGCACTTGTTAATTATCAAGACTAGAAGTTTTGGTTTAATAATTAGAGCAACTATTGTAGAATAGTAACGTACTGATATTTTTTAGATGAATAAAAGGAGAAATTAAATGTCTGTTATTACTGATGTTTTAGCTCGTGAAGTCTTAGATTCACGTGGTAACCCTACTGTTGAAGCTGAAGTTTATACTGAATTAGGTGGCTTCGGTCGCGCAATCGTTCCTTCAGGTGCTTCAACTGGTGAACACGAAGCAGTTGAATTGCGTGATGGTGATAAATCACGTTTCGGCGGCCAAGGAGTTTTGAAGGCTGTTGAGAATGTGAACACTGAAATCGCTAAGGCTGTGATTGGACTAGATGTAACTGACCAACGCGGAATCGATTTAACAATGATCGACCTTGATGGTACTCCTAACAAGGCTCGTCTCGGTGCAAACGCTATTCTTGGTGTTTCACTTGCTGCTGCCCGTGCAGCTGCTGACGAACTTGGCTTGCCATTGTACGAATACCTTGGTGGCCCAAATGCACACGTATTACCAACTCCAATGATGAACGTTATCAACGGTGGTAAGCACGCCGACAACAACGTGGACTTCCAAGAATTCATGATCATGCCTGTTGGTGCTAAGAGTATTCATGAAGCAGTGCGGATGGGTTCAGAAACTTTCCACACTTTGAAAGCAATTTTGAAGGAACGCGGTGACAACACTGCTGTTGGTGATGAAGGTGGTTTCGCACCAACTAACATGAAGAACAACGAAGAACCATTTGAAGTGCTTGTTGAAGCTATCCAACGTGCTGGTTACAAGCCAGGTGAAGACATTTCTATTGCCTTTGACGTTGCTTCATCAGAATTCTACAATGCAGAAACTAAGAAGTATGTGACTGTTGCTGATGGTAAAGAATACACAGCTGAAGAGTTCACAGACTACTTGGAGCAATTAATCGACAAGTACCCAGTTGTTTCAATGGAAGACCCATTGGACGAGAACACTTGGGACGATTGGAAGACTTTGACTGCTCGCTTAGGTAAAAAAGTACAAATCGTTGGTGATGATTTGTTCGTTACAAACGTTGATTACCTGAAGAAGGGTATCGACATGGGCGTGGCTAACTCAATCTTAATCAAGGTTAACCAAATTGGTACTTTGACTGAGACTTTCGAATCAATCGAAATGGCTAAAGAAGCTGGCTATACAGCTATCGTTTCTCACCGTTCTGGTGAAACTGAAGATACTACTATCGCAGACCTTGTTGTTGCAACTAACGCAGGCCAAATCAAGACTGGTTCAATGAGCCGGACTGATCGTCTTGCTAAGTACAACCAATTGTTCAGAATCGAAGAACAATTGAGCGACACTGCTGAATACAAAGGAATCAACAGTTTCTACAACATTAAGAAGTAATTTGTAAAATTATATTTTGAAAAGCAGACCTCTGGTCTGCTTTTTTTGTGTAGGCATTAGGCCAAATATATGGTAGAATATTAGCAGTGATTATTCTTTTAGTAGTTACGGAGGAAAACTCTTGTATAATCTGGCAATGACACTCATTATTATCGTGTCAATTTTAATTATCATCGCTGTGATGATGCAACCACAAAAGCAACAAGATGCGCTGAATGCTTTGTCCGGTGGTGCTGTATTCAGTGGACAATCCAAAAAGCGGGGATTCGAAGCATTCATGGAAAAGGTAACTTCGGTGTTACTGGTACTCTTCTTCGTGCTTGCAGTAATCCTAGCAATATTATCGTCGAATTAATTGCCTCCTTGTTTAACGTGGAGGCTTTTTTTCTTGTGGAGGGTGAAAGTGAGTCACTTTAAAATGCCTGAAAACTTTGAATTAACTGGAGGCAAACCTGCAATATTATTGTTGCACGCCTACTCTGGAAGTACTGCAGATGTGCGACTTCTAGCTGGTGCGCTCAATCGTGCAGGTTACTTTGTGACGTCCTTCAATTTTGCTGGGCATGGTACGCTCAATCCAACTGATATCTTGACGCAGGGATCTATTGCTGCTTGGCAGAAGCAGGTGACGGATAGAGTGGCCGAGCTGAAAAAAGATTTCGGCAACAATCTCTATGTCTTCGGACTCTCACTCGGCGGTATTTTCGCCATGGATCTCCTGGAACGTGATCAGGAGTTGCTTGGTGGTGGAGTTTTCAGCTCACCAATATTCATGAATACGGAGAAGACTGGACGAACATTGCCTGCAGGATTCAAGAAATATGCGCAGTATGTCTTGAACCTCAATAATGAGCTAACAGGTGCGGACAAGCAAAATGAACTTGACTACATCGACGAACACCTGAATAATCAAATTGAGCAGATTAACGAATTTAGCGCCTTGGTGCAGGCAAAACTCGCAACCATTAACCAACCAATTTTTATTGGTCAGGGTGGGGAAGACGAGATCGTCGACCAGAATGGCGCGTACAAATTACGTGATGCACTGGTTAATTGCGAGAACGTGACCTTTAAATGGTACGAGAATGCGAGCCATGTTATTACGACAAATACTGCTAAAAAAGACTTAACAAATGACGTATTGAAATTTATAGAGAACAATTATCACGAGGTGATTTAATGACGCAAAACGAACAAGCTATAGCTAATACCCTTGAAATATTTCGCCAGAGTCCTGGCAAACTTTTCAAGGTAGATGAAATTGAAAAAATGGTCAACTTCGACCATTCGCTCGACTTCAGTGAGGTCGTGAAGACCCTGACATTCCTCGAAAATGAGAAGAAAATCGTGTCGGATAAACACGGTCAATTTAAGTTGGCGCAAGAAGACCAACTTCTAGAGGGCTCATTCAGAGCAAATGACAAGGGCTTCGGCTTCATCCATCTTGAAGAAGAGGACGAGCAGGATATCTTTGTTGCGAAAGGTAATACACTTTTCGCATTGGATGGCGACACTGTGACAGTCAAAATAATCAAGGGTGCGAATCCTTGGAACGGCCGCGGACCTGAGGGTATCGTGACCGAGGTGCTCGAGCACAAGGTGACAAGTCTAGTGGGCGAGTTTATGCCTTACAGTGACGTGATGGTCAAAAAAACTGGCTATTACGGCTATGTGAAGAGCCACAACAAGAAGTTGAAGAACTATTCAGTCTTCATCTCAGAAGACGGTATTCACCCCCAAATGGGCGATATGGTAAAGGTTGATATCACTCAATATCCTTCTGCGGTTTTCCCAACCAGAATGCTCGGTGTCGCACTATTCACAATTGGTAACAAGAATGATCCAGGTGTCGATATCATGTCAGTCGTTTACGACCACGATATCAAAACAGAATTTGATCCTGAGGCATTGGAACAGAGTGAAGCCATTCCTGACCACGTTTTGCCTGAAGAAAAAGCTGCAAGACGCGACCTGACTGAGGAAGTTACGGTCACAATCGATGGCGACGACTCGAAAGACTTTGATGATGCAGTTACTCTGTGGAAATTGCCAAATGGTAACTACCATTTAGGTGTACATATTGCCGATGTTAGTCATTACGTGACTGAAGGCTCACCTCTTGATCAAGAGGCTTTTGAACGCAGTAACTCAACCTACTTGGTAGACCGAGTTATTCCAATGTTGCCATTTAGACTATCAAACGGCATCTGTTCGTTGAATCCTGATGTCGAACGTCTCACACTCAGCTGTGACATGGAAATCACGCCAAGTGGTGAACGTGTTAGTTACGACATTTTCCAGAGTGTGATCAAGTCACATGCTCGCTTGACTTATAACAGTGTAAACAAGGTCTTGGACCCTGAAAACACAGAGGTGTTGGAACCTAAGTACGAAGAATTACGCCCAATGCTTGAAGAAATGGGTAAGCTGCACGAAGCGCTCTACCAAAAGCGCCATGCTCGCGGAGCCATTGATTTTGAAGAAAATGAAGCTAAAATCATCGTGGATGAGAATGGTCACCCAACTGATATTGAACTCAGACAACGTGGCATTGCTGAAAGAATGATTGAATCATTCATGTTGATGGCCAACGAAACAGTTGCTGAGCACTACAGAAAGGAACACGTTCCATTCCTCTATCGGGTGCATGAAACACCTGACGAAGAGAGAATCAAGAACTTCTTCGACTTCATCGGTGCTTTTGGTTTGAACATCAAGGCTGATCCAGCAGATGTTAAGCCGCTCGATCTTCAAAGAGTTGTGACTGCGGTTGAAGGCACACCAGAAGAGGCTGTTGTCTCGACTGTACTCTTGCGGAGTTTGAAGCAGGCAAAATACGCTCCAGATGCACTGGGACACTTTGGCCTAGCTGCTGTTGATTACACGCACTTTACCTCACCAATTCGGCGTTATGCTGATTTGACTGTGCATCGCATGATTCATGATTACAGTGAGAAGGGTGAAACTGAGGAAATTAAGCAGCATTTCAATGTCCGTCTTGAAGACATTGCCGACCAAGTTTCTAAGCAGGAACGTCGTTCAATCGATACCGAACGTGAAGTTGATGTCTTGAAGAAGACCGAATTCATGATGGATAAGGTTGGCCAACACTTTAACGCAACTGTGAGTTCCGTAACTAGCTTCGGTATGTTCATCGCACTGCCAAATACTGTTGAGGGTCTCATCCATATCTCGAATTTGACTGATGATTACTACCAATTTGACGAGAAGCAGATGACGATGACCGGTAAAAATACGCACAAGGTATTCAAAATTGGGATGCCAATCAAGGTGACGCTGATTAACGCAGATTTGAACCAGAAGCAGATTGACTTCGAGTTATATGACCCAAATGCGCCAGCAAAGCCAAAGCCAACCGGTTTTAGCCGACCAAGAGGTGGTGCGCAGGTGAATAATAATCGTGCAAATGGTAAGGACGGCAATGGCCCTCGCAGACAAAATCGGGGACAAAACCGCTCTAACAGAAGACACGAAAGTAATAACGGTCACAAATAATAGATAATCGAGGTGATTACCTTGAAACAAAAAGCTAAAGCTGCGGATAATGTGGTCGCTCAGAACAGAAAAGCTAATCATGATTATCTGATTGAAGATACGATTGAGGCTGGGATTGAGTTGACTGGGACTGAGATAAAATCTGTTCGTGCACGCCGGATAACTTTGAAGGATGGGTACGTGCGGATTCGTAATGGTCAGGCATGGCTCGAGAACGTCCATATCAGCGAGTATGCGCAGGGCAACCAGTTCAACCATGATCCAATCAGGAATAGAAGATTGTTGCTGCACAAGCGCGAAATAGCACGTTTGGACGAATATCAACAGGAGAAGGGCATGGCCATTGTCCCGTTGAAGGTCTATCTGAAACGCGGTTTTGCAAAAGTCTTGATAGGACTAGGTCGTGGTAAGAAAAACTATGATAAGCGTGAGACGATAAAGCGGCGTGATCAAGAACGTGAACTGCAGAGAATTACTAAAATTAAATACTAAAAAATGTTGGTTCGATTTGTGAGTCGGGACCAACATTTTTTTATAACTAGAGATTTAATTAAGTTTTTTCGCCATCATGATGTGCTTGATGTCAGCTTCCAAGAAGATGTCACCAATTGGCTCGTAACCCAGTGAGAGATAGAAGTCCTTGATGTATAGCTGCGCATGCAGGTAGATGGTCTCGGCCAGATTGTGTTCACGCACATAGTCTTCAATTGCGATGAGCATCCGACTCCCAATGTGCGCATGGCGGAGGCTCTGATCGACGGCGACACGCCCAACCAGTAACTTAGAGTCTTCGAAGAAGAAGCGGGCAACGCCGACAACACGGCCAGTTTCATCAGTACCAAAGACGTGGTAAGATTCCAAATCTTGATCGTCTAACTCTGGTTCTGTAATTTGCTGTTCGGTGACGAAAACGGCGATGCGCAAACGAACTAGGCCGAAGAGTTCCATTGTGCTCAGCTTATTAAAGGGCTTGATGTGCCAGGTAATGTTCATGTGTTGCTACTCCATTCCAAATGTTTAAAGTAGAAAATAATATTTTTATTTAAACACTTAGATGGTTTCGATGCAAATCGGCGTATTTATTACTAGTAGCATTGATTTGTGATTGCTTAAGCTAGATTACTCTGCCACAATGAATATATCTCAAAATAGAAAATTAGTCAGATGAAAACAAGAATAAGTGAAATTTATGCGGTGCTCCAGCAGGACTTAGGACACCATTTAGTTGAGAACTATACTGTGGGTAACTTTTGTGCGGGCATTCAAATATCCCGTTCTACCTTCTATCGTAGCTACAGTAGTATGACTGAATTGTATCAGTTTGTTATTTCATATCAGGTTGAACGGATTCTAAGCAACACGCGTGAAACCAAGCTTGACGTCCGCTACCGCCAGTTAATTCAATTAATGAGCTCAGAGCGGCACCTGTATATTAATTTCTATCATCAAACTAAACGTTTATTTTTCAATGACGTCCTCGAACCATTGGTTCAGCGTAATTTGAAATCATTCTACCGGGAAACCGAATTGACTGAAGTCAGTCTCAATTTGATTGCCGATTACGTCGTCAGACAGATAATTCGCTACATTGACCAGGATTTACAACAACCTGTTGCCGAAGTGGCGCTAGACATTTATCGGATCTTAGCCGTAGCTGAGAATACCGCGCAACTACTAGCCCCGCCAAAATAAAATAGGTCCTTCACCCAAAATTTGGTGAAAGACCTATTTTATCTATGTTATTTAGATTACAAGTAATACTGTGTGTTTGTGTGGTAATCTTGTTTGTCTGTTATTTGATACTAGATGAATTGAATTAAAGCTATGAGAATTGGCACAACGATGACGAACAATACCGTACTTGTGGTCACAACGTTGGTGGCGTATTTAACATCACCGTGTGCTTTACCGGCCAGAATTGGTAACACGGCTAGTCCAGGAGCAGCTGATTGAATAATCAATGTACTAGATTCAAGTGTTGGTAATTGATTACCGATGCTACCACTAATCACGGCATAGAGAATGCCGCCTGAAAGCTCAATCAACTTGTCCCGTGTCAAATACTTTGACACAGAGACGAAGATTGATGCTGGTAAAGCAATGTTCATAATCAAGAATGAAATGCTTCCCTTGAAATGATCGTCAAACTTACCTTTAGAACGTAGGTAAAATCCGAGTGCGATGACGATGATAATCTCAGCCACACTCGCAAGTGATGTTAGAAATGCAGTCATAATAAAGTCCCCTTAACCTTTTTTGCTAAAATAATGAAACAGAATTAATCCAATAGATTCTTTGGTAACTCCTCGTACTCTGGTTCCCATTTCAGATCAGCAACTAGTTGTGCTGCGTCCTTGCTATCTGCCTGTGAGATACCCTGATCAAGTGCACTTTGTGCCACAGCCTGTGCGACAGTCTGGGAGAACTCTGCAAGCCGTGTCACAGGAGGTAGAACAGCTGCACCAGGCTTCGTTGCGTCCACGATACCACCAAGTGAGTGTGCAGCCTTTGAAATCATTGCATCATTCAGAAGCGTAGCTTTTGCTGCCAGCGTTCCTAGACCAAGACCCGGATAAACCAACGCGTTGTTAGCTTGACCAATCTGATAAGTAACGCCATTTAAAGTGACATCATTAGCTGGAATACCCGTAGCTACGAGTGCTTTACTAGCGGTCCAAGTGAGTAAGTCCTCTGCTTTAGCTTCGGCTAATTTAGTTGGGTTGGATAGTGGGAAGATGATTGGCCGTGCAGTGTGGGCCGCCATCTCTTTGACAATAATCTCAGTGAACGTGCCAGGTTGTGTTGAAGTACCAACCAAGATGGTTGGGTGAATTGCCTGCACAGCAGCTTCTAAGGTGGTTAGCTATGATAAAATATATTTATATGAGCAGGATGCAATGAGGAGATTAAATGAATTTTCGAGATCTGGAATACTTCGTTCAGTTAGCTAATGATCGCAATTACACAAAGACTGCACAACATTTCTCGGTGAGCCAGCCGACGATTACGTACATGGTTAAGCGCCTTGAGGATGAGTTACAAGTGCAATTATTTGTGCGTGATCAGTCGCACCATCAAGTGAATCTCACACTTGCAGGTAACGAATTCTTGGCGCATGCCCAGAAGATTCTGACGGAACTACACACGGTAAAGTCCGACTTGAAGGCTTTGTCTGCGCAGAAGGTCAGATTTGGCTTGCCGCCGATTATCGGTAACTATTACTTCCCCCAATTGGCGCAGAAACTGCTGCAGGAGAATCTAATGTCACACCTCGAGACGGTGGAGGCGGGATCAGCCACCTTGACGAAGCAGCTGCAGGAGGGTAATTTAGACGTGGCAATTCTTGGCGCGATTGAACCAATTAGCATACCAGAAATTGCGACAGTTACTTTAGCGAAGACGCGTTTCAAAATCATTGTGAGTAAGGATCATCGCTTAAAAGATGTTACTGCTATTAAGTTCAGCGAACTAAAAAGTGAGAACTTCATTGCGTTGAAGGAAGGGTTTGTCCATCCCGCGGCCTTGCGGGAGCTCACGGAGAAAAACGGTTTTCAGCCCAAGATTGTCTATACGACGCCCGACATCAATGTCTTAAAGGGCATGGTGCATGAGAATGTGGGTATCGGCTTTCTTAGCGAGATGGCGATCAGTGGTGAGCGGGACTTGCATGCCATTGATATTTTGGATGACGATCAACCGTTATTCAATATCGTGCTGGCGTACCATCCGCAAGTTAATCCGTTGATTGAGCAGCTAATAAACGTGTTAGCGCGTCCGGTTTGAAATTTCACGGTGAGTAGTAAATGAGCAATATTAGATGAAGGTAGAGGTTAAAGATGATTAGAACAGCAACTGAACAGGATTTTCCAGCAATTTTTCCAATTCTGCAACAGATTTTTGATGAAATGGAGCTGAAGAGCATCGCCGCAATTGACGACAGTGCCTTCTACCATCTCTTAGAGGAGGGCTGGCATACGCCTGGCTATAGATATTCCCTTGGTCGCACACTGGTTAGTGAGCGAGACGGTGAAGTTGCAGGCATGATTACTAGTTATCGCGCTGAGGATGAGCCACTGATTGATGCGCCCTTAGAGCAATACTATTCTGAGGTTGGCCTACCAAGAGAGACTAAAATTTTCACGGATCGAGAAGCCCGGCCGGGGGAGTGGTACATTGACTCCCTCGCGGTCGCACCTCAGTTTCAGGGGCACGGTATCGGTGGACAATTGCTAGACGCCATGCCTGATCTCGCCGCACAAAATGGCTACAAAAAAATTAGCCTGAATGTTGATCAGACTAATCCTGGGGCAAAGCACTTGTATGTCAAAAAGGGATTTGAAACCATTGATCAGATGACGATTGGTGAGCACCTCTACGACCACATGGTTAAATAAAATAAATTAAAAAGTGGGTTGGTAGTTCATACCAGCCTTTTTGCGTACCAGCAACTGCTCGACGAAACTCGGCTGGTTGAAAATCATGCTTGTGAGGATGATTTCCGGCTCATGCTTGTCGTCAAAGATATTTATTTGTAGCGTGGGACCAAGGTTCGTGACTAAAATGAGCGCCTGAGCAACCTTGTGGCGTCCTTTCCTAAAAGTGTATTCGTCGCGCTTCTTGTTGCCAATAATCCAGTAATTGAGTTCTGGCAGGTAGTATAGGCGTGTATTACTGAACTTAACTTGTCTAATGCGAATCGGTACCTGGTTTAAGACAATAAGAAGGTAGGACTCTGCTAGTCGTTTTGCAGTGTTGGTAATTCGTGCAACCTCACTTCGATTGAGGTCGTTTAAGAAGATTGTACTATTCAGCTGATTCATGTTGCCAAGCACCATGTAATGCGCCTTGTTATTCGCGTCTAACACAGGAATACGCCCAGGGTTTGCTTGGTCATCTAAAGGTAAAAAGTACTTCATTTTAAAACACCTCAGTTACACTGTTATTCTAAGATGTGCTTCAGAATAGATGCGCCTACGCCATCATCTGTGTTGACAGTGGTGACATCGTCTGCAATCTTTTTGATGTAGTCGATGGCGTTTCCCATAGCTACGCCTGTGCCAGCCATCCTAATCATCGACTCATCGTTTAGGTTATCGCCGATTGCCATGATCTCTTCTCTTTTGATGCCGCGTTCCGCCGCGTAATCGACCAAAGCCAGACCTTTTTGTGCTTTAATATTATTGATTTCAATGTTGTTCTCACTTGATGAAGTGACGATTAACTCGTTGCTAGCTGCAATCTCGTCTCGAATTCCGCTAAAAGCCGATTGACCACGACTACTAAATACAATAATCTTATAGATATCTGTTGTCGGATCGTCCAGCAGATTCTGATAGTTGTCAACATAGTTGATGTTGATTATTTCTAGTCTAGCTGCGGCCAGAATCATTCCCGTTTTGAAGTTGGTGTCCGGGTTAAGGTCAACCAACAGGTCGGCGACGTTTTGAATTCGCCGTACCCGGTCGTCAGAATAGACGCCTTTACCAGTTACTAGCTCGAAGTAGTAGTCTGCATCCTTTAGATCGTGGACCCACTTGGCCGCTGTTTCGTCAGCGATTGGGAGGTCGACACTGAGCTCACCGGCGGTGTTGAAGACGCGCGCGCCATTCAGCGTGATGTAGCCAGTGTGTAAACCGGCGGCCTCCACCAACGGTTCTGCTTCTTTCAGCTCACGACCGGTGGCCACGAGAAACTCGACTCCTTGTGCTTGTGCTTGCTTGATGGCTGCGACGTTCCCCGGCGAAATTTGCATTTTATCGTTCAAAAGTGTACCGTCCATGTCGGACGCAATCAGTTTGATCAAGTGTAAACCCTCCAATTCTTAACTACTATCATCTTACCATAAAACGCATTCAGCAAAGGAAATGGAAAATGAAAAACTTAATTCATAATCATTGGGACGAAATCCTGGGGCCGGTATTTGATAGTCCTCGCTACCGCCAACTACATGACTTTTTGAAACAAGAGTACCGGACGAAAATAATTTATCCGGAGATGCACCATATCTTTACCGCCTTTCAGTTAACCGATTTTGCCGACGTCAAGGTGGTTATTCTTGGTCAAGACCCATATCATAACCCCGGTCAAGCACATGGACTGAGTTTCTCAGTGCTACCGGGCGCACCAATTCCGCCATCACTGCGAAATATTTATAAAGAGTTGATGACGGATGTCCAGTTTAAGCCGGTTCAACACGGCTACCTGGCGGACTGGGCCAAACAGGGTGTGTTGCTGTTGAATGCCGTTTTGACCGTACCCGCCGGGCATGCTAACGGTCATGCTGGCAAGGGGTGGGAGCAAGTTACGGACGCCGCGATTGGCGCACTCAGTGCCCGCGGCCACGTGGTCTTCATCCTCTGGGGTAGTTATGCGCAGAAGAAGATCCCGTTAATCGACCAGACCCGAAATTTTATTTTACGTTCGGTTCATCCTAGTCCGCTGTCGGCGAGCCGCGGTTTCTTTGGTACACGGCCCTTTAGTAAGACAAATGAGTTTCTCAAATCATGGGGTGTCACGCCCATTGACTGGCAATTACCAGCGAAAGTTACTGCGTTAGATGAGCGTAAAAATTAACCTGCAAGCGATTCCAATAAATGATATAGTAAGATTAAATTATGACTAAGGAGAGCAAGTCAATGAATTTATTTGTAAGTTTGACTAATAAAATCAAGGGTAAGAACCTCAGTGTAGTTTTCCCGGAGGCGACAGACACGCGCGTGTTGGGCGCTGCTGTGAGATTGGCGCAAGATGAGTTATTACGGCCAGTACTGCTCGGTGATCCGACGGAGATCAAACGGGTGGCAGACGAAAAGAACTTCGACTTAAATAGCAGTGAGATTATCGACCCAAATAACTATGCTGACTATGAAGCGATGGTTGCGGCGTTCGTGGAACGGAGAAAAGGTAAGGCAACAAAGGAGCAGGCCGAGACGATTTTGCGTGACGAAACCTACTTTGGCACAATGTTGGTCTACATGGATAAGGCTGACTGCCTCGTGTCAGGTGCAGTGCACTCGACGGCGAACACCGTGCGCCCAGCGCTCCAAATTATCAAGACCAAGCCGGGCATGACGAGAACGAGCGGTGCATTCATTATGCAAAGAGGCGATGAGCGCTATCTCTTTGCTGATTGCGCAATTAACATCAACCCAAACGCACAAGAATTAGCGGAGATTGCCGTTCAGTCTGCGAAGAGCGCGGAGCTATTTGGTATCGAACCAATTGTCGGATTGCTGAGCTTCTCCACTAAGGGGTCTGCTAAGAGTGAAGAGGTAGAAAAGGTCGCCGAGGCAACGAAGATAGCACATGAATTAGCACCAGACTTGCAACTTGACGGTGAATTACAATTTGATGCTTCATTTGTACCAAGTGTTGCTGCCCAAAAAGCACCAGATTCAAAGGTTGCCGGTAATGTTAAAGTCTTCGTCTTCCCTGAACTACAATCTGGTAACATTGGCTACAAAATTGCACAACGGTTCGGTAACTTCGAGGCCATTGGTCCAGTTCTACAAGGGTTGAATAAGCCGGTCTCGGACCTTTCACGTGGTGCAAACGAGGAAGATGTCTACAAAACCGCGATATTAACGGCGGCACAAGCCTTAGATTAGGAAGAACAAAAGTGAAACAAATTACCATTGACTCAGCTTCTGCGATGCAGCAGTTGGGAGAACAAATTGGGCATAACTTGCGGCCCCATGACCTCTTGTTGCTTGAGGGGGACCTTGGTGCAGGCAAAACCACCCTGACGAAGGGAATAGCGCGCGCTCTAGGTATCAGACGTCCAGTTAAGAGCCCGACGTTCACCATCGTGCGTGAGTATCGTGAAGGCAAACTACCGCTTTTTCACATGGACATGTATCGCCTAGAGGATGGAGACACAGCCAGTCTAGACCTCGAGGCATACCTACAAGAAGATGGTGTTGTCATCATGGAATGGCCAAACTTTGTGCAAACGGAGCTCCCGCCGGAATACTTGACTATCGCGATTGAGCGCGATGACACCGACTTGGATTCGACTAGGAGAATTGTAAAGGTCAGCGCCACGGGACAGCGCTACGAAGAGCTACTTCAACAACTATGACAAAAAAACTAGTTCAACTCAGTTAATGAGTTGAACTAGTTTTTTGATGGGCTCGTCACTGAAATGTTCATCGTCGTGAATCAGAATCTGAGCACAAGCTAGGCTGTCCGAGAGGGCGTGGTGGTGGTGCTGTAAATCAATTTCAAGTGCCGCACTGATGGTGTTTAATTTATGATTAGGCAATTCTGGATGGAATTTTCTACTCGTTTTGAGTGTATCGAGCGCCAGGAAGTTTGGCCGGGCCAAACCATATTTATCAAGCATCGCCTGCAGGACCCTGATGTCAAACCGGGCATTGTGCGCCACAACCAGTGAATGGGGCGAGAATAGGGGACTGAAGCTCGGCCAGATTTCGTTGAATTTCGGTGCGGCCTGTACGTCTTCGGGGTGGATCCCATGAACCTGCACGTTTCGGTATTCAAACTGCTCCTCGGGGTTGATTAGTGAATAGTATTCATCAACCACCTTGTTGTCACGCACCATGACAAGAGCTATCGAGCAGGCGCTTGACGCAGAGCGGTTAGCTGTTTCGAAATCCATTGCAATAAAGTTCATTATTAAACCTCTAAGTCTTTCATTTCAAGTAAAATTGGTGCGTGGTCCGAACCCATAATCTGGTCTAGAATATCCGATTCCTTAACATTGATTGCTAGTCCCTTACTGAGACCGAAGTAGTCAATCCGCCAACCAGCGTTGTTTTTGCGGGCATTAAAGCGGTAGCTCCACCAAGAATACTTGACTTCCGTAGGGTGGAGCAATCTAAAGCTGTCGATGAAGCCGGCATCCAGTAGCGCAGTGAATTGGGCACGCTCTTCGTCGGAGAAACCAGCGTTGTGGTGGTTGGTCTGATTGTTCTTCAAGTCAATTGGTTCGTGGGCCACGTTTAGGTCACCACAGAAAATTACTGGTTTCTTTTCGTCCAGGTGAACCAGGTAGTCCTTGAAGTCGCGGTCCCAGACTGTCCGAAAACTCAGGCGCTTAAGCTTGTCCTGGGAATTCGGCGTGTAACAGGTCACAAAGAAGAAGTCTTTGTATTCGAGTGTGATGACTCGGCCCTCATCATCCCCAATCTCGTTGCCGATACCGTAGCTGACGGAGAGCGGCGTGTGTTTCGTGAAGATGGCCGTGCCGGAGTATCCCTTGCGCTTCGCAAAGTTAAAGTAGGTTTCGTAGCCAGGTAATTCTAATTCAACCTGCTCTTCTTGTAACTTGGTTTCCTGAATGGCGAAGAAGTCCGCATCCGTGGCGGTAAAAAATTCGGTAAAGTTCTTTTTCAGGATTGCGCGTAATCCGTTGACGTTCCAAGAGATAAATTTCATGTTTTGACTGCCTCCAGCGGTTTTCTAGAAGCTAGTATAACACAGTCATTTAGTAAACTTGCTAGTATAATTCCAATCCTTTTTTTGGTAATATAGACGTATTGAAATACGGGGGTAAATCATTTGCAATTACTAGACTTACTGCAAGAAGGAATCAATATTCAAGAGCACATTCCACTTAGTCGGTTTACGTTCACCAAAACCGGGGGACCAGCTGAATTTATCGCTTTTCCGCGGACAATCGAGCAGATTAAGCGGCTGATTGAGGTCACAAAGGAGAATGAAATACCACTCACTGTGCTTGGTAATGCTAGTAACTTGATTATCAGGGATGGGGGAATTAAGGGATTAGTGATTCTCTTAAACCAGATGAACCAGATAATTGCGCTCAGCGACCACCGGATCAAGGCTTATGCCGGTGCGCGGATTATTAATACAAGCGAAGCGGCCTACCGGCAGAGTTTAAGTGGCTTGGAGTTTGCTGCGGGGATTCCCGGTAGTGTAGGTGGGGCGGTCTACATGAATGCCGGCGCCTACGATGGCGAGATTAAGGACGTCTTGGAGTCTGTCACCGTCTTGACCCGGGACGACGAGTTGAAGACGTATACGAACGAAGAGATGAACTTCAGCTACAGGCACTCGCTGGTCCAAGAGAATGGGGCAGTCGTCTTATTCGCTATCTTCAAGCTGAAACCAGCCAAGAGCGAGCCGATTAGAACGAAGATGGACCACCTAAACGCACTCAGACGGGCGAAGCAACCACTAGAATATCCATCATGTGGTAGCGTCTTTAAACGACCCGCCGGCCATTACACTGGTCCGCTGATTATTGAAGCGGGCCTTCAGGGCAAGCAAATTGGTGGGGCCCAGGTATCCATGAAGCATGCCGGCTTTATCGTGAATGTGGATCACGCAACCGCGACTGACTACGTGAATTTGATTCACCTGATCCAAACCACAATTAAAGAAAAATACGATATTAATTTAGAAACAGAGGTTCGAATTATCGGACAAGAAATTTAAGGCAGGTGATCCAATTTGACGGTTCAATTATTAGAAGGGGTAGTCCTCTTGATTAGTTTGGTGGTTGTCTCAAACGTCATCAACCACTATTTTTCGGCAATCCCCACGAGTTTAATTCAGATTGGATTAGGACTAGTACTCGCGCTCACTTTTTCGATTACAATTCCGCTAAAAACCGATTGGTTTTTACTCCTTTTTGTTGCACCATTACTTTATAACGACGGCCGGACCTTCCCGAAGCAAGATCTCTGGTCTTTGAAACGGCCCATCATCATTAACTCGATCGTGTTGGTTTTCTTCACGACCTTTGTTGGTGGGGCAATCATCCACCTCTTAATTCCAAGCCTACCATATGCTGCTAGTTTCGCATTGGCGGCTATTTTGAGCCCAACGGATCCTGTCGCTGTTCATTCTATTACGAGTCAGGCCAAGCTACCAAAGTGGATTGTGAACTTGGTGGCTGGTGAAAGCCTGATCAATGATGCCAGTGGCCTGATTGGTTTCAAGTATGGGGTCGCTGCTACGATGACTGGCGTATTTTCGCTATTCGAAGCGGCAGGCGACTTCGTCTACATCAGTGTGGTCGGTGCATTGACCGGCTTTATCGCTATTTCGTTGATTCGCTATGCACTGCGTTCACTCATTAGGCGCGGTTTCAATGATGTAACAATCCTCGCCGTGATTAACTTCATTACCCCTTTTCTGATCTACTTGATTGCCGAATATCTCCACGCATCCGGCGTAATTGCCGTAGTGGTCGCAGGTATATTCACCGCATTACGCGGTCGTAATTACTTGGAGAGCGGCTCCGAGTATGTGGTGGTCACGAATAAAAGTTGGGAGATTATCGTTTACATTTTAAATGGCATGATTTTCCTAATTCTTGGGATCGAGTTGCCAGTAGCCATGAACCAGGCAATTCAAAATCCAGATATTCACACAGGTTATGCGGTTGCCTTGGTCTTTGCTATCTGGTTCATCCTGTTTCTCATCCGCGTGCTTTGGATTTACGGCTCGAACTTCGTTCAGTTTGTTTTCCAGAAAAGTCAGGGTAAAAGGGAACAGGTCACACTGTCCGATGCCCTATTATCGGGTTTAACCGGTGTACGGGGAGCAATCACGATGGCAGCGGCACTCTCTATTCCGCCCCTATTAAATAATGAACAGCCCTTTCCAAACAGACCGTTAATTCTGTTTATCGCTGCTGGTGTAATTGTCCTTTCGTTAGTCATGGCCGTGGTGCTCATCCCAATTCTGACTAAGCGTGCGTTTAAATTACAACTTAAGCAGACACTGGATGAAACGGTTGAGGAGAATGTCGCGCCGGCGGATTCGATGTCAGAAAAGGAAGCTAAGAACTACCTCTATAATAGTGCGGTTCAGGCTGTCGAGGAACAGAGACGCCAAAATGAGAATCAACGGGCAGCTCTTGATGTGATTGATGAATACCAGAAGCTCATTGCGAGCCTCATGCACGAGGAATTTGGCACGGAATCTGACCAGGCACAAGTGCTTTTGAAAGATGAGTTGACGCTTAGACGGGTCGGCTTTCGTGGTGAAGCAAGCACGCTAGAGTACTTGATGTACAACGGCCAAATCACCCAGAAAGTTTATCTGGAGTTACGGAAAGAATTAGCCGATGCGTTTGATGCCTTGACCAACCTGCATCAGGGCCGAGAGGTCAAACGGCTTAAGCGCATGTCGTATCATCTGAAACATTCTCGGGGCATATTGAGGAAGCAGTTCCAAAGCATGTTTAAATTGCGCGCTAAACAAAATCCGGAGAAGGCCTTTGCATCGAAGGAAATGGCTAAGAATGCATTGAAGTTTCTCTCTGATTTTTTAAGTGATGACAAACAAAAAGAACATCAGTATAATCAAAGGGTTGTTTACCGACTTGTGGTGGCCTACCGCCGTAAAATCGCCCAACTGAAGGCGAATGAACACGAGCAGAACAGCAACTATGATGCCCAAGTTTATCAGTTGAGAATAGTGGCCTTTGCTGCGCAACGAGCTGCTATCAGCAACTTGGTTGATGCTCGTAAGCTGGCGCCGACGCTAGCAGATAAATTACGACAGGAAGTTAATTTTGCGGAGAGCGCACTACAACTTACTGTTGATACTACTGAATAGAGGACGATGATTGTGGAACCAATTATTGAATTAAGAAATATTGGCAAAGAGTACGAGGACGGGTTCGTGGCACTAAAAGATGTGAACCTAGAGATAGAGAGTGGCAAAATTTACTCACTGCTGGGTCCGTCTGGTTCGGGAAAGACGACGATTTTGCAGATCATTGGCGGCTTCTCTAAACCAACAACAGGCTCCGTCTTGTTCGAGGGCAAGGATATCAGGAGCGTTGACGCAAGTAAGCGCCAGATTAACACGGTATTCCAAAACTACGGTATTTTCCCACACCTCGATGTCTACGATAACATTGCATTCGGGCTGGTCGTCCGAAAGCTACCAAAAGCGGAAATCGACGCTGCCGTGAAGGACGCGCTGAAGATGGTTCGCCTTGAGGGTTTTTCAGACCGAGACCCGGCAGAATTGAGTGGCGGTCAGAGACAACGTGTGGCAATCGCGCGCGCAATCGTCACGAAGCCTAAAGTGTTGCTGTTGGACGAGCCCTTATCTGCTTTAGACAAGCGTCTCAGAAAAGACATGCAATACGAATTACGGGAACTGCAAAAGCGCTTAGGGATTACCTTTATATTCGTGACCCATGATCAAGAAGAAGCGCTCGCCATGAGTGACGAAATCTTCGTTTTAAATGATGGTCAGGTGTTACAAAGTGGTACGCCGGTCGACATCTATGATGAACCAATCAACCACTTCGTAGCCGAATTTATCGGAGACTCGAACATTGTTCCCGGTAAGATGATTGCGGATTACCAGGTTGAATTTGTTAATCGACTTTTTGAATGTGCCGATGCCGGGATGCGGCCAAACGAGCGGGTTGAAGTAGTGCTCAGACCAGAGGATTTAGACATTACGACCGTGGAGCAGGGTAAGATTGTGGTGAAGGTGGAGACACAGCTGTTTCTGGGGGATCACTACGAAATTCTGGGAGTTGACGTAGACGATAACGAATGGCTGATTCACTCTACTAATCCAACAGAAGAAGGCAAAGAGGTGGGCCTTTTCTTCGAACCCGAGGATATTCATGTCATGCGCTTCGGCGAATCGGAGGAGGACTTCGATGCGAGACTGGAGGGGTACGAAGAAGATGATGAATAAGAGAAAATATTTTTTCCTTGCACCATACGTTTTATGGATCACCTTTTTTGTCGTGCTCCCGATTATCCTAATTACCTACCAATCCTTTACCGACATTGCTGGTAAGTTGACGTTGTCTAATTATGTCACATTCTTCACTAACGGGACCTTCTTAAAGATGACCCTCAGTTCGTTCTGGTATGCCTTCCTGATTACACTATTTGCACTGCTCATTAGCTATCCTGCTGCGTATATCTTAAGCACACTAAAACGCGCGCAACTCTGGTTACTGCTGATCATTCTCCCAACGTGGATTAATCTTCTGCTGAAGGCTTACGCATTCATCGGTATCCTGGGTCGGGATGGCATGGTCAACAGTTTCCTGGGTTTCTTCGGGGTGGCGCCTCAAGGGATGCTCTTCACAAGTTTTGCCTTCTTATTTGTGGCGACTTACATCGAGATTCCATTCATGATTCTACCAATCTATAATTCCGTCATCGAGCTTGATCCGGCGCTGCTACGGGCGAGTCAGGATTTAGGTGCGTCGAAGTTCCAGACTTTCAAAAAAGTTGTGTTGCCACTGACGCTGCCGGGTATCCAAGCAGGGGTTCAGGCAGTCTTCATCCCGTCACTCTCACTCTTCATGTTAACTAGGCTGATTGGTGGTAACAAGGTGATTACACTCGGTACCGCAATTGAGGAATACTTCTTGACGACGATGAATTGGGGCATGGGCTCCACCATCGGCGTGATTCTGATTGCTATCATGATTATCACGATGGTCTTCACTACCGACAGGAAAAAGAGAAATAGGAGGGTGAACTTCTAATGAAAAATATCAAGTGGGGTCGCATCTACTTATTTGTTGTCTTGGTGGTCCTTTACCTCCCAATTTTCTACCTGATTTTCTATTCATTCTCTACTGGTGAGCGAATGAGCAACTATCAAGGATTCACGTTCAGCCACTATGCGGATCTGTTCGCGGATAGCCGGCTGATCACGATTGTCATCAATACGATGATTATCGCATTGCTATCGAGCCTGATCGCCACAATCATTGGCACTCTAGGTGCCATTGCCATCAACCAGACCGTTTCGCGCCGCCAAAAGAATGTCCTGTTGACCCTCAATAACATTCTCTTGGTCTCGCCCGATGTCATCATCGGTGCAAGTTTTCTCATCTTCTTCACCGCACTCGGGATTGGTTTGGGCTTCGGCTCGGTCTTGTTTAGTCACATCGCATTCTCGATTCCAATTGTTGTTTTAATGGTTCTTCCCCGGTTAAAAGAAATGGATTCTGCATTAATTGATGTTGCTAAGGACCTTGGGGCAAGTGACATGCAGGTTTTGAGTCGTGTGCTGTTGCCATTCATTACTCCGGGAATTTTATCCGGCTTCTTCATGGCATTCACGTACTCACTGGATGACTTTGCCGTAACATTCTTTGTTACAGGTAACGGGTTCTCCACCCTGTCGGTTGAAATCTATTCAAGAGCACGTCAGGGAATCAATTTAGAAATCAACGCACTCAGTGCTTTGATGTTCGTTTTTGCCTTGATTCTCGTAATTGGTTATTACCTAATTAGCACTCATAATAGGTCGAAGAAAGATAAGAAACGGGCGACGGTTTCTGGGGTGGTACGATGAAAAAGTTAATGACTGCTACACTAGCCATCCTCCTCGTCTGCCTAGGATTGTTCTTCTGGACAAAAGCGTTGAATCCGCAGCAGAGTGGTGGTGGCGCTAAGTCTGTCACAATCTACAATTGGGGTGACTACCTCGATCCTGCGCTAATCAAGAAGTTTGAGCGGCAGACTGGCTATCGTGTCACCTATGAGACCTTTGATAGCAACGAGGCAATGTACACGAAGATTAAACAGGGCGGTACTAGTTATGACTTGGCTGTGCCGTCCGAATACATGATTGAGAAACTTCAAAAAGCTCATCTGCTCGAAGGAATTGACAAGAGTAAAATTAAAAATTTCAAGGAAATCGATCCTTTATTCCTCCATCGTTCCTTCGATCCGCAGAATAATTATTCCGTTCCTTATTTTTGGGGGACACTGGGAATTATCTATAACGATCAGATGGTTAAACCGGGCACGATTGAGCATTGGGATGATCTCTGGCACAGTCAACTAAGAAACAAGATCCTACTCGTGGATAGCGCGCGAGATATCATGGGCTTCTCGCTCGTTTCTTTGGGTTACTCAATGAATTCGACGAACCACGTACAGTTGAAACTGGCTCAAACCAAATTGAATGAGCTGAGTTATAATGTGAAGGCCATCGTTGCCGACGAGCTGAAAATGTACATGATTCAAAACGAAGCCGCGGTCGGCGTTACTTGGTCAGGTGAGGCCAGTGAAATGCTCGCTGCAAACAAGCACCTGCACTACGTAGTACCTTCAGAGGGAAGTAACCTTTGGTTTGACAACATGGTGATTCCAAAGACGGTGAAGAATAAGGCTGGTGCATACGCTTTTATCAACTTTATGCTTGAGCCAAAGAATGCCGCCCAAAATGCGGAATATGTGGGTTACGCGACGCCGGTCAAGCGGGCAAAGGAGATCCTACCAAAGAGCATTAGCTCCGATCAGCAGTTCTATCCTAGTGAGAAAACAATGGAAAAACTTGAAGTTTACCGTGACTTGGGGACGAAAATAGTTCAGGACTACAACGATTTGTTCCTTGAATTCAAAATGTATGTCAGATAGTTACTAGAAGACATGATTTGACGTGCTATAATATTTTACATAGACAGGAGAGATACATATGTTACAAGATTGGGCTCATCTTTTAACGCTACAGAACTTAATGAATTTGCTAGATATCTTGATTGTCTGGTATATTATTTATCGTTTAATCATGTTGGTGCGCGGCACGAAAGCGGTACAGTTAGTTAAGGGAATCGGCATCATTATCGTTATTCGACTGGCAAGCGGTTATTTGCAGTTACACACACTTGCCTACCTGGTCGATCAGATATTGGCCTGGAGTGTGATTGGTGTAATTGTCATCTTTCAACCAGAAATTCGCCGCGGCCTTGAACAGCTTGGTCGTGCCCCGATTTTTGGTGGAGCAAGCTTCTCTGAGAAGGAACAAAGCGAACAATTTGTGGAGCAGCTCGATAAGTCAATCCAGTACATGTCGAAACGCCGGATTGGTGCTTTAATCAGTATTCAACAGAAGACTGGCCTCGAGGATTATATCGAGACGGGTATTACAATCGATGCGGAGACTACCGGTGAATTGTTGATTAACATTTTCATTCCGAACACACCGCTCCATGATGGTGCCGTGATTATTCGTGACGGCCGAATCGCCGTTGCTGCGGCTTACCTACCATTGTCTGATAGTAATATGATTCCAAAGAATTTGGGCACTAGGCACCGGGCGGCTGTCGGTATTTCCGAAGTGACGGACGCCATCACTATTGTGGTGTCCGAGGAGACCGGTGGGGTAACCATTACGAAGAACAGTCAATTTATGGTTGATCTTTCGCGTGAGGATTACCTGAAGTACTTGCGCGCCCAGTTAGTCCCGGCGGCAGATGGTAAAGAACCTTGGTATCGGTCATTTCTTGATCGATTATGGAAATGGGGGTCGAAACAATGAAGAAACTGTTTGATAATCCCTGGATTTACCGGATTGTTGCACTTATTTTTACGATATTACTTTTCATCTACATCAATCAATCGCAGTTAACTTCGACGACGCCACAGAACCAGGAACAAACTACCAAAATGGCCACGAAGACGCAGTCTGTCAAAGTGACACTCCAAGTTAGCGCTAATACTGAGAAATACTTTGTGACAGGTTATCCGGAGAAGGTGACCGTCAAGTTGGAGGGTCCGAGCGCGCTGGTCACGTCGACGGTGAATACAATGAACTTTCGGGCCTTCATTGATTTATCGAAATTCAAGACGGGCAAGTACAATGTGCCGATCGAAATCTCTGGACTGAATAACCAAATTACATATTCGGTTAAACCGGCGCGGGTAGATGCGACCATTCAGACCAAGAAGTCGAAGAACTTCCCCATTCAGATTGTTTACAGCAAGGATGGCGTGCCAGACGGCTACGAAGTGGGAACGGCGAAGGCTGCGCCTAGCGTTGTCGCTGTAACGGGCCCGAAGAGTGAGATCGAACAAGTAGATCATATCGAGGCGAAGATTAGCGTACCTAAGGGTGCCACGCAGACCATTGACCAGGAGGTGATGCTGGTCGCAGTTGATCAGGATGGCAGACAGCTCAATACTATTTTGACCCCGGCAACGACGCACGTCACGGTCCCAATTGTCTTACCGTCAAAGACTGTGAAGGTAAAGCTCACGCAGAAGAATGGCGAGTCCGATAAGGTCTACGCGTTGACGACTGACACTGCCCGGGTACGCATTTACGGTCATACTGCTGATCTAAAAGAGATCGAGGAGATTTAGGTACCAGTCGATTTGACGAACCAAAGTGTCGATTATGAAGACACGTTCACGCTCAAGAAACCAACTGGTGTGGTTAAAATTGACCCGGCAAAAATAAAAGTAAACGTAAAGATAAAAGGAAACGATTAGGGAAGGTAACTAACGATGACAAAATATTTTGGTACTGATGGAGTTCGCGGAGTCGCAAATGAGGGACTGACGCCAGAATTAGCATTTAAACTTGGGCGTGACGGCGGATACGTCCTCACGCAGCAAAAAGAAGATCAGTCAAGGAGACCAAAAGTATTAGTTGCCCGGGATACACGTATTTCTGGTGAGATGCTTGAGTACTCCCTGATTGCGGGATTGCTCTCTGTGGGGATTGAGGTCTTGAACCTCGGTGTGATCTCTACCCCAGCTGTGGCGTACTTGGTGAAGGCACAGGATGCGGATGCTGGTATCATGATTTCGGCCTCACACAACCCTGTTGAGGACAATGGAATCAAGTTCTTTGGTGGAGATGGTTACAAACTATCAGATGCTACCGAAGAGAAGATTGAGGCGTTATTAGATACACCTGAAGACGTTTTGCCGCGTCCGTCTGCTGACGGGCTAGGTAGTGTCGAGGAGTATCCGGAGGGTGCATCGAAATATCTCCAATTTATCGAACAGACCATTCCAGATGACGTCGCGGATATTAAAGTGGTCGTTGATGCCGCAAATGGTGCTACTAGTTCATTAGTGAGCCGGCTCTTTGCGGACGTTGATGCGGACTTCGAGACCATTGCTGATCACCCGAACGGCTTGAACATCAACAACCAGGTGGGCTCAACCCATCCTGAGCAGTTACAGGCTGCCGTGGTGGAGAAGGGGGTACAGATTGGGTTGGCCTTCGATGGTGACGGTGACCGGTGTATCGCTGTGGATGAGAATGGTGCGATTGTCGATGGTGACAAAATCATGTATATTCTCGGTAAGTTCATGAGCGAGAAGGGGCGTTTGAAACAAGATACGATTGTGACAACCGTCATGAGTAATCTGGGCCTGTATAAGGCTATTGACGCGGCTGGTCTTAACTCAGTCCAGACACAGGTCGGAGACCGCTACGTTGTCGAAGAGATGAGAAAAGATGGCTACAACATCGGTGGTGAGCAATCCGGTCATATCGTCTTATTCGATTATCACAATACTGGTGATGGCATGCTAACTGGTTTACATCTGCTCTACGTGATGAAAGAAACTGGTAAGAAACTCAGTGAGTTAGCTGCACCCGTGAAGACCTACCCACAGAAATTGGTCAACATTAAGGTGACAGATAAGAATGCTTGGGAGAATAATGAGGCGATTCAAGCCGTGATTGACACGGTGGAAAAGGAAATGAACGGTGAAGGTCGCGTGTTAGTTCGTCCTTCAGGAACCGAGTCTTTGCTGCGTGTGATGGCCGAGGCAGCAACCAAAGAGTTGGTTGAGCAATATGTAAACCGAATTTGTGACGTCGTCCGGGCCGAGATTGGTATTAATGAATAACTTACAAGAGGAGTTACCACTCGAACTGGTTGTTGATGACGATATTATTCTTAGAGTAAAAAAACCGGAATTTGCGCTGGAGCTCTTTACACTAATTCAGGTGCAAAGAGACTACTTACTGGAATGGTTGCCCTGGGTCGAGCACGTCACTTCGCCCGCTGCGCAGGAATTATCGCTCAGGCAATTTTACAATGCCACCATGAAAGGTGAGGCTTACGAGACTTTAATTTTCTACAAGGGACAAGTGGCTGGCAGCCTAAGTTTCAACGAGATATCACACCTCAATCACCAGGCCGATATTGGATATTGGCTGAGTGCGGACCTAAAGGGACGGGGAATTATGACCAAGAGTGTAGCCAAGTTGATTAAGTTTGGCTTTGGCCAACTCAAGCTCCATAAAATTACGTTAGTGGCTGCAGTTGAAAACCAGCCCAGCAATGCCGTGGCTAAGCGGGTCGGTATGACGCTCGAGGCGACACTGAGGGAGCAAATTCTCCTTAAGTCAGGTTATCATGACGTCAATTATTACAGTATTTTCGCATAAAAAAAGTTTCTCGACTCTCTAATCAGAGAATGAGAAACTTTTTTTGGTGCTAGCAATATTTAGTTTAGTTACTAAATTTATATTTCGTAGGAATACTCTTGCTTCGTTCGATTAAGCCGAAGATGATGGCACCAGCTGCACACATCACAAACTCGGTGAGCATCAGTCCGGCATACGTAATCCAAAATGGTGCGCCGGCAATGTACTTCAGCTCGAGCGCAATCATGAACATGCTGAGGGCGCCAACGACTGGCACGACAGCTAAGCGGGCCCAGTAATTCTTGATCAGGCGGCTAATTAAGTAGCTACCGCCCGTGATAACTAGTGTATTTGCTGTACCGACAATCAGGTCAACCGCGGCGAGGCTGCTGAACATGTTGACGATGAAGCAGCCGATGGTCACAGACCAAACATAACGCTTGTTGAAGACGGCAATTGCGTTGGTCATCTCGGCGAAGCGGAATTGGAGCGGTCCAAAGCTCAGGGGCAGGAATAAGAGTCCGAGGGCAACATAGAGGGCTGCGACCAGACCCATCTTGGTTAGTTCTAACGTTTTTTCTTTCATCACAAAATTCTCCTTAGTTTTTTATTGTGGGGTGGTTACGAACCACAGTGTGATAACTTGACCTATTTTACAGAAATTTAACAAAACTGCAAGTTCTCACAGAATCATCCTACAAGAAACCGCTTTTTCCGTTATACTAGTACTAATTGAATTGATAGGAGTTAATAATGACAATTAAATTAATCGCCACAGATATGGATGGCACACTACTGACAGACCAAAAGGAAATTTCACCTGCAGCACTCGCGGCAATCGCCGCCGCACGCGCAAAGGGTGTTAAGGTAGTGCTCGCGACTGGTCGGCCATTACCTGGTGTAGCGCGCTATGTACAGCAATTAGGATTGAGCGGTGAGGATGAATACGTCTTGACTTACAACGGCGCGTTCGTCCAGAACCTCGCGGGTAATCCCGTAATCGAGCATCCGCTGGGCTATCAGGACTTCAGTCGTTGGAATGAACTAGCGGTGCAGAATCAGACATACCTACACTTCGAGACGCTCAACCACTTCTACACGCCAAATGCCGACATGAACCTCTACATTTCGATGGAAAGTTTCCTGACTCACATGCCAATTAGATATCGGCGCCCGGAACAGATTCCCACTGGCATTGAGATTAGTAAGATCATGATCACAGATGAGCCTAGTAAGCTCACGCAATTCATTAAGCAGGTTCCAGCTAGCATGTATGAGGATTATCAACTTACACAGAGCGAGGATTTCTTCTTTGAGATAAACAGCAAGGACGCATCAAAGGGAACCGGCGTACTAGAATTAGCTCAAAAACTAGGAATTGCCCCAGATGAGGTGATGATTCTTGGCGATCAAGGAAACGACCTCTCGATGTTTAAACAACCCGACTTCTTAAAGGTAGCCATGGGTAACGCCATTCCAATGATCAAGGAGCATGCGACATATGTGACGGCGACGAACGAGGATGATGGGTTTGCTAAAGCTGTGCGTAAATTTGCGCTGGGCGAATAACCACTAAAAAAAGCAGCATTACTGCAGCTTGATGTTACCGTTAACTGTACTCAGAGTGACGTTGTTAGCCGGTAATTGTCCGACTTGGCCAAGCGTCTGACCTTTGTTGTAGTCCGTGATCTTGGCATTTTTGGGTAGAAGCACGCGCCCCGTCTTCGAGGTTACGTCGAATTGATAAGCAGTTTCTGTTGGGAAAGCGACCTTAATCTGGCCGCTTTTTTCTTCAACCCGCAAATCACCAGTAAGCTGATTGAAATCTAGCCGTACGTTTCCGGAACGGCACAAAATCTTCCCTGCTCCTGCGATATTTAAGGCACGAATATAACCACTCTGGGTTTTCAGGTCGAAGAACTTTGCCGTGACATCCTCTAGACGAATGTTGCCGCTGGTGCAGTTGGTGACCAAGGTTTCGGCTATGATGTCTGTCAGTTTCAGATTACCGCTCTTCATGGTGATGACGAATTGATTGGCCGTTCCTTGAACGTGCACGTCTTGTAAGCGCACGTTGCCACTCTTGCCGTTAATGTGGAAATCCGTCGTCTTAATGTGCTGTGCTTTTAAATTACCGCTCTTCGCATCGACCTGAATTCGTTTCACATCCAGGTCGGTTAGTCTGATGTTGCCCGAATTAATCGTGAGATCGAATAGTATATCGGAGTGTAACTTGGTGACGATCACGTTACCCGTACTTGAGGTTAGTGAGAAGAAGCCGGCAAAACTCTGGGGAAGTGAAATTTCAATTCTGTTCCGCAGGATGCCCACGATTTTACGTGGCCCCTGCTCGATTTGGAGTACATTACCAACCTTGCTCGGAGTTGAGAACAATCCCTTGATTTCTCGCGACATGAATTCCCGGACCGTCAACTTATTATCGGTAGTTGGTAAAATTAGGATGTTCCCGAGGTGGAAATTCAGGTGCAGCTCCGAAATATTCTGGAGCTCGACGCTATAGGAATTAACTAGTTCTAGGCTGTTCAAGCGCCGATTGATCTGTGAATAGAGGTTGAAGCTCTTCGAGTAGTCGACCTCTTGCTCACCAATAAACTTGAGTAATTGGTCAAGATCACTCGCGTTCTCGATGGCAATCGCCACTGCCTCTTCCTCGGTGTGGCCTGAAGCCACCTTCTGCTGCACGAAGTTATTCATATCTTCCTCAATCGATTCACGCAGGTCAGCCAATTCATCAGTTTTCGGGTATTGCCCGAATTTGTTATCTAAAAAATCATTAATATTCATATTATCTCCTTGCAAAATTCCACTAAATCTCTTATACCTAGAATACTGTAAATTTATTTTTTTACTAGTGAAATGACGTAAGATGGCTGAAAAAATGCGTGAAATTACGTTATTATTGCGTCAAATGCACGTGAACGGCAGAAAATTAGATCGGTGAGGTAGATTCATTTGAGTAAGAAAGAAAAGATCGCATTATCCCTCGGATTAGTGGTACTGGTGTTAATCTTCATCAGTTCATCTATGACATACCAACAGCAAAATATCCAAAGTGACTTGCAACCATTCTGGCCACCATTCACCCGGTTCCTCAACTCATTCAGCTTTGTCTATGCAGGTGAGAAACATTCGCTTGCTCTCGATGGCTATGCCGGATATCTGGAGTTTATCTTGCGTAAATTGGCCCACTTCGCCTCATATTTTCTGATGGGTGCCTTCTTCTACTATGGGTTACGACGCCTCATTAAACACAATTTCTTCCCGGCACTCATCATCTGGCTCGCGATGACCGGCTTAGCCGCATTTGATGAATACCACCAGGCGATTACCGGTGGTAGAACTCCGAGCGTCCACGACGTGATGCTTGACAGTTTCGGTGCAGTAGTAGGCATTCTGCTTGTTGGCCTAATTATTTTCGTGGTGTGGCGTCATCACGAACGAAAAAAACTGGCTGAAAACTAGCAGAGTCATTGAATGTACGAATCTGTTTTGCTATTATTATTAAGGTTAACAAAAAATTGAAATGAAAGAAGGAGACCAAATGTCAGGACATTCAAAATGGCACAATATACAGGGCCGCAAAAATGCTCAAGACGCAAAAAGAGGTAAAATTTTCCAGAAATTATCTCGTGAAATTTACATGGCTGCAAAGAGTGGTGGTCCTGACCCTTCAGGTAATCCTTCTCTTCGTTTAGTATTAGATAAGGCCCGTTCAGCGAACATGCCAAAGGACAATATCCAACGGGCAATCAAGAAGGCAGAGGGTGGCGATGCCACTCACTACGACGAGATTACGTACGAAGGATATGGCCCAGCAGGTGTTGCAATCTTTGTCCAGGCGTTGACAGATAATAAGAACAGAACCGCCTCAGACGTGCGGGTTGCTTTCACTAGAAACGGTGGTAGTCTCGGCGCAACCGGTTCCGTCTCTTACATGTTTGACCGCAAGGGTTACATCGTGATTGATCGGACAACAACGGATGCAGATGAGGACACCGTCTTGATGGACATCATGGATGCTGGTGCGGATGATTTGCAGACAAGTGATGAAGCATTTGAAATATATACCGATGCCAAAGATTTCACGGCTGTCCGTGATGCACTCGAGCAAGCCGGCTATCAGCTTGCCGTCTCAGAACTAACAATGATTCCACAGAACAGCTTGGAAGTACCAGCAGACGAGCTTGAGAAGCTACAACACCTTGTTGACGCGCTCGAAGATAGTGATGATGTGCAAGATGTTTATACTTCAGCATCAAACTTAGAGGAATAAGAATTACATATTACATTTAGACACAGAATTAGATCAGATGAGTAATCATCTGATCTTTTTTTGCGCTGGCAAAAGTTTTACGCATTTTTCTGCGTATTTATTAATGTGACTAGAAAAAAGGAGGGACAAATGAAGGTACAAGAATTATTCAAACAGCTGGTTAGTGCAGCACAGGCCCAGGAGGTCAGCGATATCTACTTTCTCGTCGATGGTGAAGAATACGTCGTGAAATTTAAAGAGATTGCTGGCTTAAGCACATACCGCCGCATGCAGTTAGATTTAGGTGGTGAGTTGATTAATTACCTGAAATATCACGCCCGCATGGATATTACGGAGCACAGGCGCCCGCAGGTCGGGTCGTTTCAATTGCCAGAGAAGTCCTGTTACTTACGGTTGTCTTCCGTTGGTGACTTTCACGGCCGTGAGTCTTTGGTCGTCCGGATAATCTATCGGATGCGAGCTTCAAAATATTTCTTTCCAACAGATTTTACGCGTCTGGTAGAAGTCTGTCAGGGACGTGGTTTGGTACTGACCAGCGGACCAACAGGATCGGGCAAAACAACGCTGATGTACCAGTTGGCGAGAGAGGTCGGGCAGGACAAAATGGTGATGTGTATGGAGGATCCTGTTGAGATAGAGGAGCCCAGCTTTTTCCAAACGCAGATTAACTTGGGCGCAGGAATTACATATCCCGAGCTTTTAAAGGCGGCATTGCGTCACCGACCAGATATTCTGATTATTGGTGAGATTCGCGATAGTGTAACGGCTCAATTAGCTGTGCGAGCAAGTTTAAGTGGCCATTTAGTATTGGCTACCATTCATGCAATGAGTACGAAGGGCACGGTAATGCGTCTTTTGGAACTAGGCGTCAGTGAGTTGGAGTTAATTAATGCGCTTCGTGGTCTCACGTATCAGCGTTTAATTAAGTCAACGGATGACGAACTTAATTGTCTCATTGATGTGGGTAGTGGACCGGACCTAATGCAGGTGATTGAGCAACCAGAGCAGGGATTCTTTACTTGGTCTGCGAGATTAACCCAACTGATGGAAGAAGGGAAATTAAGTGAACAAAACGCCGCAAGCTTTGAGTTTGGGTAAATGGAACACTACTGACCGCATCAAGCTATTAGAGAATATCACTCTGCTCCTAGACAACGGGTTCTCCTTAAATGAGGGCTTGCAGGCCTTGCCGGGAATTTGGCATCAGCGTGAGCATGAATTGTTCCGAATAAACGAATTGATGCGCCAAAACAGGCATTTTGCGCTGATTCTTGCCGAAATTGGTTTCTCTTTGACCACGACGACCCAGATTGGAATGGCACTTGAGGAAGGTACATTGAGACAGTGTCTCCGTCAACTAACGGGCGTGCTGGTTCTGAGACGAGAGCAGATGAAGAAGATTAAGCAAGAGATGGCTTATCCTGTTGTGATTATTGTGATGATGAGTTTTTTAATGATCTTTATGCGCGTTTTTATGGGGAACTACCTCCCGAAGAGTCCCACAGCTGATTGGCAAAAAATTCTGTGGCTATTACTGGGTGTGGGTATTTTAGTGATTATCTATTGTGTCTACTACGCAATAAAGTCGATTAACGAACAGAGCTATGCCCAATTGCTAGTGCTTAGAAGTTGGCCTGTTATTGGCAAGATGGTCTTAAGGTACGCCCAATACCTCATCTTGTTTAATTTAAATATTCTCCTCAGCAATGGTTTTTCGTTGCAGGATATCTGTGGTTTCGCCCTGAAACAGCCCGCGGGCTCCTTGCAGTATCAATTGGGATTAAACGTCAAGCAAAAGCTGGTTGCGGGGCGTACACTACAGGAGATTATCACTGCGGAACCATTTCTGAGCGATGAGCTATTATTTGTCGTCAATACCGGGAGTGAGCGAATAGTGGTGGCGCGACAGATAAAAATACTTGAAGTAATTGCCTATGAAGAGCTATCTGCTGGTCTTCAAAGACTCAGCTTGAAGATTCAACCACTAAGTTTCATCGTGATTGGCATCGGTATCTTAACAATGTATTTAAAGTTGTTGATGCCGGTCTATAGTATGATGCAGGGATTTTAATTAAATCAGTTAACGAAAGAGGAGTATCTAAGTGAGAAAAATAGAGTGGAACAATTTAGGTAAGAGTAAACGAGTTGGCGGCTTTACGCTCATCGAAATGGTGATCGTGGTCCTGATCATCGCGATGTTAACGGTATTGATTCTCCCAAATGCCGCGAAGCAAAAAGGAATCGCCGAACAGAAAACGGATA
This sequence comes from Amylolactobacillus amylotrophicus DSM 20534, assembly GCF_001434555.1. Lineage (NCBI taxonomy): Bacteria > Bacillati > Bacillota > Bacilli > Lactobacillales > Lactobacillaceae > Amylolactobacillus > Amylolactobacillus amylotrophicus. Next base: position 423,977 of record NZ_AZCV01000001.1, on the reverse strand, counting down.
CCGCTTTTATTCAGACAATTCAATCACAGATTGACATTGTAGATACGGAATCCGAAAGAATTTCTTTTGCAGCATTGAAAGAGAATAAACATATCACAAATGAGCAATATAACAAATTGCAGGATGGGTACGTACTAAATGCGGATGGAACAGTTGCTAAAAAAGGAGACAGCTAAGGGTTTTACACTGATTGAAAGCATGGTCACTCTTTTTATCGTGACTCTTTTAATACTGGTACCAGCCGTGGAGCTCACCGGGATGAAGAGAAGTGTAGAACGCCAGCAGACCGTAACGACATTTGTGACCCAATTTGAACAGGCGAAGAAGATTGCTGAAATAAGCAATAGCAGCGCATTAATTCGCTACTACCCAACTAGTCGGAAAATAGTGGTTGCTCAAGCTGGCACAACGAAGCTGCTGGTGAGAATACCAGATCAAATGCAGGTCTTTGGCCTAACGAGCGCACTGAATATTGGCAATGATGGTTACGTCGCACCAACCACCATTACCTTTACAGATGGCTCCTGGAGTAGAAAAATCACGATTCAGATGATGTGGGGTGAGCTGATTGTGGCGTAGATTAGAGGGAATGATTCTGGTTGAGACGATGACCGCCCTAGTCGTCCTAACCATTGGAATCGGTTTTTTAGAGTTAAATATTGCCCAAACGAAACAAATTTTGCTGGCACAGAATCAACGGGTAGATGTTTATCTGGCGGCTAGAATGATGAGGCTAGGTAGGCTTGAGTCAGTCACGGTGCACGACCGAGAATACACTGAATGGGACGTACAAGCGATTCTAACGAAAAGTAGTGAGTAAGCTGATGAAGAAATTACGTGGATTTACGCTGATTGAGAGTGTGATTGCCCTTTTCTGCCTGACCCTGGTCGTGCTACTGCTCGCTAGTAACCTACAGCTTATTAAGCACGCAAACGAGTTCCTCCCGCAGAGTAACGATGTGGCGTATGCTTATGTTAAACTTGATAATTTTCTCCAAAAAGATGGTGGATTCTCGATCGATACCGAGAATTCGACCAGTAAGAAAATGGTTATTCAAAAGAGCCGACAAAAGGAACCAGGAATCACTGTTTCTTATGTGGTGGAATTTTACCAGTCGATGATTCGTGTTCGTGGCAATTCGAGTGGTCATATGCCGTTAATTGTTAAAATTTCTAGTGCTACTTTCAGAATTTGCGATGATGGTTTTCAAATTAGTTTGAGGGAACGAAATGGACAAGTTAGTGAGTTATATTTTAAAGCGAGTTTACTTGAACAGACAACTTAAGGTTCGGGGAAGTGTCATGGTTAGCGCGGTCCTGGTGCTTATTTTGAGCCTGGTCCTCTGGCAGATGTATTACCAGAACTTTGTTGCTATATTGCATGAAAATCAGTTATTAATTACCAATCTCCACAAATGATTAAAGTCATTTCTTGCGTCTCTTATGTCTAATTTGTACAATTGAGCATAGTGAGGTAATTAAATGAAAGCAATTGAAACAATCTACCCTGAATTTGAGCAGGCCGTGAAACTGCTACGGACCGAGTTGAACTCGGACTTTACCACGGCACTCGTTGAGACGTTTGATAACCTGGAGCACCAAACCGTTAAGGTTGACGAGGGAGCGCCGTCAGTCGAAGGTGTAAAACAACTGACGGATGCGTATGCTAAGTTAAATTATGATACGCTCTCTGTAGCGAATAAGGAAACACTGCTTTATTTACTAACGCTGACCGCGGTTAGCCATGATGGTTATGATGAGAACCAGCAAATTACACCGAAATATTTAGCGATGGTAATCGCGATGTTAGCCGAGAAGTTTGTGCCCGATTTAACCGGCAAGAGTATTCTGGATCCAGCAGTTGGGACAGGGACCCTTTTATTAGATGTCCTTAATGAATACAAAGCTAATAAGCGACAGGAACTTAGAGTTAGTGGGATTGACAACAACGCTGATTTACTTGACCTGGCGGATGTCAGGGCATTGGTTGCAAAACAGCCAATCGATCTCTATCATCAAGATGCGCTTGAACCGTGGCTGGGGGATGCACCTGACGTTGTTATTTCTGACTTGCCAGTGGGCTATTATCCGCTTGATGAACGGGCGAAGAAATTTGTTAATGCGCGGCCAACCGGCCACTCTATGGCACATGAATTACTAATTGAACAGATTGTCCTGCATCTCAACCAAAACGGGTTTGCCTTTTTGGTAATTCCTGAGTTATTATTAAAAGGAGAAAACGCTACCAACTTCATTGGCTGGTTAGCCAAAAATGTTTATCTTCAAGCAATTATTGATTTACCAGATGATTTGTTTACGGAACGGAATAAACGTCGGGCGATTATGGTCTTGCAAAACCACGGGGATGACGCACACCAGCCAAAGAATATTCTTTTAGCTAAAATAGGTTCTTTACGTAAGCCAGAATCTCTGGTTGAATTCAATTATGAGCTAAATGAGTGGTACAAAAATAACTTAGGATAGCAGGTACATGATTATGCAAAAAATATTAGCAATTAATTCCGGGAGCTCTTCATTCAAATTCAAGTTATTTGAAATACCTAGTGAAGAGGTTATCACATCAGGAATTGCCGAACGCGTGGGAATCGATGGTTCATTCTTTGAGATTAAGTATCAGGGCCAGAAACAACATTTTGACGTAGCCATTCCCGACCAAGAAGCAGCCGTGAACCTGTTATTACACCATTTAACTGAAATGAAGATTGTGGCTGATCTTGCTGAAATTAAAGGTGTGGGGCACCGGATTGTGGCCGGCGGTGAGGACTTCAAAGAGAGTACCATTATCGATGAGACAAATTTGCAGAAAATTTACGACTTAGCCCAATATGCACCACTGCATAATCCTGCAGAGGCACGCGGTATTGAGGCATTTATGAAGATGTTGCCTGGGGTGCCTCAGGTTGGTGTGTTCGACACGTCATTTCATACCTCGATGCCAATGATTAATTATCTTTATTCCCTACCATATGAATATTATGAAAAATATGGTGCAAGAAAGTATGGTGCACACGGCACGAGCGTACGTTACGTAGCACATCGTGCAGCTGAATTGATGGGAAGAGATATCAGTGAGTTGAAACTCATCGTTTGTCACCTCGGTTCCGGTGCCTCGGTGACCGCAGTTCAGGGTGGTAAGTCGCTCGATACATCAATGGGTTTCACACCGCTAGCGGGTGTGACGATGGGCACCAGAACTGGCGACATCGATGCCTCGCTGATTCCGTTTCTGATGAAGAAACTAAATCTATCCAGTGCACAAGAATTGATTGATATTTTCAACAATAAATCTGGTCTCCTGGGTATTTCCGGTGTTTCACCTGATATGCGTGACGTTGAAGCTACATTTGATCAACCTCGTTCTCGTTTAGCACACGATATCTTCATCAACCGGATTGTACGCTATATCGGCCAGTATGTCTTTGAAATGGGCGGTCTCGACGGTTTGATTTTCACCGCCGGGATTGGAGAACATAGTATCGACATTCGGGACCACATCGTACGGGGACTAGACTTCTATGGTGCCCGGATGGACTGGGATGCGAACATCGCATCGGGCGAACGGTTTATTAACACACCCGAATCAACCGTGAAACTACTGGTTGTGCCAACGGATGAAGAGTTAATGATTGTTCGAGACGTGATCGCACTAACTAAATAGATTATTGAGAGGATTGTTCAGTTGAACGATCCTTTTTTATATTAATAGCGCACAATTGAGGAGTATGAGTAACTTTATTGGTATAATTGGGTCAAGCATTAGGAATCTACTGCCATAATCCCCACAACAGAGGAGACACGATGATAGAAATTACAAACCTTAGTAAGCATTATGGCGAAAAAGCAGCGCTGGCTAATGTTTATTTGACCTTTAGCGACAACAAGATATACGGTTTGCTGGGCTCAAACGGTGCCGGTAAGACAACGCTGATGAAGATTATCGCGAACAGACTGTTCCAAACGGCTGGTACGGTGACGGTCCAGGGTCAACCCGTGCTGGAGAATGAACGGGTACAGCAGAATATCTTTTGTGTGACAGAGAATGATAAGTACCCGAAGGATATCAAATTAAAAAATCTGTTGGTCTGGGAATCCCGTTTCTTTCCTGATTTTGACTTGGATTATGCGAAAGACTTGGCGCAAAAGTTCGATCTGGATTTGAATAAGAAGACGAACAGTCTTTCGACGGGCTACTACACGATACTAAAAGTGGTTGTGGCCCTAGCTAGCAAAGCCAAAATTATGATTCTGGATGAGCCCGTGCTGGGAATTGATTCACTCTACCGTGAGTTATTTTACGAAGTGCTATTAACGCACCACCGGCAGTACCAAAACCTGATCATCATTTCGACGCACTTGATTGAAGAGGTGGAACCCGTTCTTCAGGAGGTTGTGATTATCGATCGGGGACGGATTATCAAGCAAGGTACACTCCAGGAAATCGCTGAAAACGAGAGTTTAAATCAGGCTTATGTGAATATTCTGAAAGGGGTGCGTCATGGATAAGAAACGGTTGAAGTATCTCATCCTCTATCATGTGAATTCGGCTAAGTACCTTTTGGCAATTCTGGCACTGATTATGGGGATCAATTTGGCACTTGGCCTCATCTTCAAAAATGTGCAAAATCCGGTAGGCTCGATTGAGATTGCGGCGTTTGGCTTCGCTCTTTTCGTAGGATATGAACTATTTGGTGAGGCGTTCTCATTTGCGCTGATCAACGGTATTTCGCGGAAGACCTATTATCTCGCTAACATCATCTCTACTGTGATTTTAAGTGTGATTCTGGGAGTCGTCACAGCTGCAACCACCTGGCTCTCAATTAAATTTGCCAACAATCTAATTCTGTACACTCTGCTTTACGGCGAGAATATTCTGGGTTTGTTTATCTGGTGTGTGGCGGCGATGTTTGTGCTAATCACACTGCTGCACTTTACCGCACTCGTTGTCTACCGGTTGAGCAAAAGGGCGAAGTACATCGTGTTGACGGTGGCCGTATTGTTAGGGCCGGCAATTTATCTGTTGAACTACGCTTTCACCGGGCTGAATGCGGCATTAGCCAGATTTGGACTGTTATTACTGGGCTTTTCGAGGACAGGACAGCTAGCACCAAATCCGTTTCTAGCAGCGGGCATGTTCACTAGCTTGGCAGTCTGCGTGCTTCTGTTATCGTGGCTGTTCTTGCGCCGGGTTGAGGCAAAGTAAATCTGAAATTTAGAGGAGAAATCATGTCAGCACCAAGTTATATTTATTTATTAATCAGCCTCCTGCTGGTTATCTTTACGATTTGGCAGAGGAGGACAATCAAGTATCCGGCGAGGAGAAGTCTAGTAGTGCGCCTAATTTGGCTGACTTTAGCACTTGTCATGGCAGCAGTTGTTCTCCTCAATGGGCGCAACAGCGACACAATTGTTGGAGGAATCTTCATCACCGTCTTCTTATTGACCCTATTTCTTTGGTATCCTGGTTTAGGCGAGTGGGGAGTTTTAACCTCGCTCCGTCAAATTCAGTCGTACCAGGCGTTCACGAAGTATGAGCTGAAAGAACTGAGCCCCGGTTTAACGGAGGTCCAACTTTTCCGTGGGGATGTGTTAATTACCGCCCTCAAAATCAAGGGTAAGGTGGAGATTGTAGCGCGGTTTCTTAGCCGTAAAATCAAGCCGACTGCAGAACGATAAATTAGTAATCCCTAGCGGTTTATGCTATACTTTATTAGCAAATCTCCCGGGGGTGTTTTGGAATTCGACAGGCGTAGATTTGCGCTAATCGCGCTTCGTAGGTCGCGTCTACGTTAAAACGCTCAGTTAATCATAACTGCAAACAATGATAATTCATACGCATTAGCTGCTTAATAACCAGTTAGCGTGATCCAATCTGGCTTGCCCGGCGCTAGAATTGGGTCTCAAAAATACGGGCTACGGTCGTCTCTTTCCACCTGCAAGAACGAACAGAGATCATCAGGTTAGTGCGAGCAGGGGAGCCCTGTTATACGGCGGACTGCTCGTGCGAAATTCTAAATAGTATAACTATGAGTGTAGAAGTTAGCGACAAAATGCGTTTGGACAGGGGTTCGAACCCCCTCACCTCCATTATCGAGAGTGTAGATGTTGTTGAATCAATGTCTACACTCTTTTTTGTTTGTGAAAGACGCGCATCATGTTGTTAGATTACTTCCGATGTTTTACCACTACTGTCAGCGTTTTAGCAGCGACAATAATAAGTATAAAGTATTTACAAATTGGTATGTTATATATATACTATAGGTATAGAAAAGAGAAATTTATTAATGCCGATGAAACCCGACAAGCTCGAGAAAATTGTCTTAAGACAAGGTTTTAAATTAGTTCCGGGGAAGGGGAAAGGAAGTCACAGAAGATATAAGCATCCTGACGGACGTACAACCGAAATAAATTTCCATTCAAGGGAGATTAAGAAAGGTACACAAGATAAGATATTTAAGCAGATTGGGCTTAAATAACATCGTGTTTGGGTATATGTTTGTTAGAAAGGACATAAAATATACAATGAAAAATAAAATATTGGTTTATCCAACTATTTTTGCTGAATTTCATGATGATGGAGACTATTTTACAGTAACCAGCCCTAATATTGAGGGAATGATTACACAAGGCGATACTAGAGAAGATGCAGTCATTGAGGCAGTTGATGCAATTGCAACAATGATTGATGGAGAGGATTATCCTAAACCGATGGATCCCTCATCTTGGCGACTTAAATCTAATGAGTCGATTGTTTATATTTCAGTAGATATGAAGCAATGGTACTTAGAAAAAGAAAAACGGTTAAAGACAAAGACGGTCAAAAGAACTATCACAATACCCGAGTATCTAGATAATTTAGCTAGGGAAAGAAAAGTAAACGTTTCTGGACTTGTGAGAAAGGCGTTGGAAAAAGAGTTAATCTAGTGTTGATCAGGGTCAATAAGTAATAGTTAACATCGACTGCACAAGTTCTATGAAAAGACTTTTTGGCTATTTCCCACATCATTGTTGGTGTGGGGAATTTTTTTGCAATCGCCGCCACCATAATAAAAAACCAGCCACCATTTACTGGCAGCTGGTTCAAACTTAAGATTAGGTTGTTACTGGGGCATGATGGTCGTGATAATTCCGCCGGCGACGACGAGTACGAGTCCCACCAGTGTGAAGATAAGCTCTCGCTTCGACTTTTCTTCCTTCAGAACGTAAACGCCGAGCAATGTTGCAAGCACAACATTCATTTGTGAAATTGTGAAGCCAGTGGCGATGCCGTTTGCTTTGGCAGAGAGCAGGTAACCAAAGGCGGCAATGCCGAACAGAATCCCACTAAGCACGTTTGAATATGTGTTCTTATCAAAGAGAGGTTTTAACTTTAGATTACTTGGTAACAGGCTGAATAATAATGCTGCCCCAACCATCCCGATGGTCTGTGGTAGGAATGCTTCCTTACCATTTAGATCGCCAAGAGTAGGGAAGACTGAGTAGCCCACGTAGCCGAAAATTTGGAATACAAAGATTAAGACAACCTTCTTCACATCGACTTTTTTGTCAGTGTGCACAATCTTCTTATCAGAGATGGTCGTCAAATAAACGCCGACAATGATGATGAGAATTGCTAAGAAGCCGATCAACTTGGTCTGAGTCTTTGGCCATTCGCCGAACAACACGATCCCAGCTAACGAAGTACCGATAATTTGGAGACCGGTCGAGATGGGCATTGCACCTGAGACGCCGATTTCCGTGAAGGCCTCGAATTGTAACATCTGGGCGAAGGCCCAAGAAGCACCACTGAGAATTCCATATAACAAGGCGTGGCTCGATAGGCCTGGGCTCGTAATGAAGAAAATCACAATTGAAACAAGGAATGCACCCATTGTCGTTCCAAGGATTTGGTTGATTGGCTTACCGCCTGCTTTCACATTTGTGATAGGCATGATTCCCCAGAAAATAGCAGGGATAAAAGCAATTAATATATTCATTTTTCACCTCAAAAAATTTCCGATAGAAAAGATTGTACACTAAATGAAAACGCTCCGCAAGAAAATCATTTCGAGGTACCATTTAAAAGCTGAAACCGATATAATGAAAAACGAGGTGAATAATAGATGGAACCAATTTTTTTAGCACCATATTTTCAGAAGAAGATTTGGGGTGGGCGCAAGCTTGAAACCCAATTTAACTATGATATTCCTGCTGGTGATATCGGTGAGGCGTGGGTAATCTCGGCACATCCCCATGGCCCAAGCACGATTTTAAATGGTGCATTGAAAGGGAAGACCCTAGATGTAGCCTACAAGGAGAATCCTGAGTATTTCGGTAACCCGAAGGAGCCAGTATTCCCGCTATTAACGAAGATTCTAGACGCGAACGACAGCTTATCGGTTCAGGTACATCCTGACAACGAGTATGCCCGAATTCATGAGGGCGAGCTCGGCAAGACCGAATGCTGGTACGTGTTGAGTGCAGAGCCGGGCTCATACCTAATCTACGGCCATCATGCGAAGACTAAAGCAGAGCTCAAGGAGATGATTGAATCTGGTGATTGGGACCATTTGTTAAGAAAAGTTCCCGTGAAGAAAGGTGACTTTTTCTACGTTCCAAGTGGCACCATTCACGCCTTAACTAAGGGAATCGTTGTGCTCGAGAGTCAACAATCAAGCGACACGACTTATCGGCTATATGACTATGACCGGGTTGACGCCGTCACCGGTGAGAAGCGGGAACTGCACTTACAGCAATCGATTGATACAACGACTGTACCAGCGACGGATCCGAAGCTAAACATCGTGACTACTACTCAAGGTGAATCTAAGGTGACCGAATATCTGCAGCCCCCCGTCTCACCATTCTTCTATGTTGATAAGCTGGACGTGGTCGATGAGCTGCAGCTGAGCCGAGGAGAACACCCTTATGTGCTCGTTTCGATTATTGATGGCGCCGGCCAATTAGTGGTCGACGGCCAGCAGTTTGGGCTCAAGAAGGGAACGAACTTCATCATTCCTAACCAAGTGCACGATTACACGCTCACTGGTCAGATGGCCGCCATTCTTTCTGCCCCAGTGGAGAATTAATTTTGGTAAAAATTTACTAATCAAGTATACTGATTTAAAGAGAACAAGGACCGACTTGCGATGCCGGAACACAATTCTTTAGTGCATCAGTGTACTTTTTTTGTTGGCGCGATTAATGCTTTGAGCTAGATAGGAACGAGTAATGAGAATATTAATGGTTGAAGACGACAATTCGGTGGCCACAATGATGGAGATGTTCTTTCAGAAGGAGCAGTGGCAGTTAGATGTAGCAGCAGATGGCCAACAGGCAATCGACATGTTCAAGACGAAGCAGGACGAATACGACATGATTACGCTCGACCTCAATTTGCCCGGGAAGGATGGGATGCAGGTGGCGCGGGAGATTAGAGCCGTCTCTAAGGCCATTCCCATCATCATGCTTACGGCCAGAGACTCGGAGTCGGATCAGGTACTTGGCCTAGAGCTTGGTGCAGACGACTACGTCACAAAGCCCTTCAGTCCGATGACCTTGATTGCCCGCATCAAGGCTTTGCACCGGCGCGCAGAATTGACCGAAACCGAGACACAAGAACAAGAAACGAGTGGTGAATACGATGTGCAGACAAACCACCTGAAGATTAGCCAAAGACTCCGGGAAGTCTTGTTCGACGACCAGGTCGTTGAAGGACTGACGCCAAAGGAGTTCGATCTGCTGCTAACGATGTCCCAAAAGCCAAAGCAAGTCTTCTCGCGCGATAAGCTCTTAGAGCTAGTCTGGGGTTACCAATACTTTGGCGAGGAGCGCACGGTTGACGCCCATATTAAGAAGCTCCGGCAGAAGCTCGAGAAGGTTGGGCCCCAGGTCATTCAGACGGTGTGGGGAATCGGTTATAAATTTGACGATACGGAAGTTTAGTAGATGAAATTAATCTATCAACAGATGCTGGCTTTTTTCTTTATTATCATCACCAGTGCGGCGATCATTGGCTATTCGGTCCTGAGTTTCGCCAGTGAGCAGGCGTATGATTCGACTTTTGCCAGACTCGAGGGTTACGCCGATTCACTCGGTGAGCTCGCTTTAGCGAGTGACGGTCAGCTTGATGCGCACTTCTTAGATGAGCTGCAAATCGTGATGAAGAACGACGATGTTAGTCTGCGTGTCTTCGATGGTGATAATAACCAAATCTATCCGGCCTCAAAAACGAATTGGCAGTTACCGAAGAACATCTGGAATACACTGCAATCTGGCCGCAGCATCCACATCAAGAACGACCACCAGAACGAGCACAGCCTCCGGGTCTCAAACAAGGAGGCCTATTCTGGTGTGATGGTTCCTTGGCGTCACGGTGACTCGTTGATTGGCGTCGTTTGGCTTGGTGCGAAGGTAACGAACATCGAGGCACCGGTCAACATGGCGAAGAATAATCTGGCTACGGCGCTATTGATTACAATGATTGTTGGGCTTATTTTGAGCTACTTCCTGGCCTACTTCACGGTCAACCGGATTAATCGCTTGAGTAGGGCAACGAAGAAGGTTGCGAGCGGGGACTTTGATGTCCAGTTGGCTCATAAGGATCGCGATGAGATTGACGAGTTGGCGACGGACTTTAACTCAATGGTGCAGTCGCTGCGTAAGTCGAACGAGGAGATTGCACGCCAGGAGGAGCGGCGCAACCAGTTTATGGCGGATGCTGCCCACGAGATGCGGACGCCATTGACGACGTTGAATGGCATTCTGGAAGGCCTGCAGTATGATGCTATTCCCGAGGAATCTAAGGGCAAAAGCATTGAACTGATGCGTAACGAGACCAATCGGTTGATTCGACTCGTGAATGAGAATCTGGACTACGAAAAGATTCGCAACAACCAGATTCTGCTGTTCAAGACGGAGTTCGACAGTGTACCGGTGACCCACGATATTCTCACCCAATTGCGGCAAAAGGCGCAGGAAACCGGCAATGAATTGGTTTATGAGGGTAGTGAATCAGCTAATGTGTTCGCTGACAAAGATCGCTTCACACAGATCATGTTTAATTTGATTCAAAATGGCCTCCAGTTCACGCAAAACGGGCAGGTACGTGTGGGTGTAAAACGAGCTGAGGAGCAGCATGCGACGATTTTCACCGTGGCTGACAACGGCATTGGGATGGATAAATCTCAGATGCACTTTATCTTCGACCGGTTCTATAAGGCGGATCCGAGCAGGAAGAAGGCTGGTACGGGAGAGTCTGGCCTTGGCTTGTCGATCGTTTCCTCGCTCGTACAACAGCATGGCGGTAAGATTGATGTCCAGAGCAAAGTAGGTGAGGGCACAACCTTCACGGTCACCCTCTACGACGACGGCTTTCAACAATATGTTGACGCAACGACGGGTAACCAACAAAAGTAGTCCTCATTTCTGAAAGACAAGTAAATAGCCCGGTACAAGAACCAATTTGGTCCTGTGCCGGGCTATCTTTATATGGTTAAGATAGTTAATCAAAAACGTGTGCCAAAAGACTGAGAATTCCGTTTAACTTCTACCAGTTGAAATCCTAAAAACCAAGATTTGTAACTGGTATTTGTTAATCCTCGTTCTCAATGCGTCTTTTGTCACACTCTACTTGTCCTCGACCTTCGTGGTCGCCGTCTCTGGCAGTGTGTCGATATAATCCTGATGATCCTTTAACTCAGGCGCATCGGTCTTGTAGTCGCCCGTGGTTGAGCCCTTTTTCTTCGAATAAATACTAGTCGAGAGGCTGCCTAACTCCTTCCGAATCTTGACCATCTGCTGATATTGATTCCGGTAGTCGAAAGCTGTGGGGTCGGTCGGGATGAATCCAGCCGGCGTATACAGCTTCAGTAAGTTCTTGTTATTCAGCATATCCGAATAACCAAGTGTTTGCTGAACGTACTTCTGTTTGGCGTTAATCTCGGTTCTTTGTTCCTGCGTCAAGCTTGTCAGCTTGCTGCCGGTGCTGTTCTCGAACACCTCACCGCTAGCGCCGGTGCCACGGACCACGGTGTATTTCGGTGTGACGAAGTCCTGGTTACGAAAGGCGACGGTTTCGTTATGCGCAGTAGACAAGAGGTCCGTGCCAAACAAAGCAAACTTCTTGGAGTCGACACCAACGAGGTGCAACAGAGTGGGCAGCACATCAATTTCACCGCCGTAGGTGGTGTTCGTTCCACCCTTCAAACCAGGCATATGCATGATTAGGGGTACACGCTGCATCTGGGCTGTATCGAAGTCGGTCCACGTGGTCGGATCCTTGCCAAGCAATGGCGCTACCACCAGGTTGTCCGGGTTCGAGAGGCCGTAATGGTCCCCGTAAAGGAGAACTAATGAGTTATCATACAGGCCACTCTTCTTCAAGTAGTCGAAGAACTCGCGCAGTGCCTCGTCCAGGTAGTGGGCGGTCACAAAGTACTTGTTGACCGTCTCACTCTTGGTATCAGATGTCTGGAAGTCTGAATTCTGTTCATCTAGGGGATACGGGGTGTGGTTGGTCACGGTCAAGAACTTGGTGTAGAACGGTTGTTGCATCTGTTCCAAGTACTTCACGCTCTCGGAGAAGAGTAACTTATCCTTCAGTCCATAGCCGATGGTGTTATCCGTATCGGCGGAGAAGTAGCTGGAGTCGAAGAAGTAGTTGTAGCCAAAGTTCTTATAGACGACGTTTCTGTTCCAGAAGGTACCCGCATTCCCGTGGAAAACCGCGGAGGTATAGCCGCCGTTTTGGCGGAGGATGGCTGGAGCAGCTTGGAACGTGTTATCGCTCCCGAGTGTGGTGAGTACTGACCCATCTGAGAGGCCAAAGGCCCCGGTTTCAAGCATTGTTTCGGCGTCGCTTGTCCGGCCCAAGCCGACCTGATGGAAGAAGTTGCTGAAACTGAGGGTGTTGTTATCCTTCACTAGTGAATTGAGGAACGGCGTCACCTCTCGTCCGTTTAGCTTGAAGTTTAATAAGAACTGTTGGAAACTCTCGAGGTGAATCACGATGATGTTCTTCCCTTTAGCAGCGCCAAAGTAGGTGGGATTTGGCTTAGCATAGTTGTTCTTCGTGAAAGCAAGAATGTCGTTGATGTCGCTAGAATTGGCCGATGTTTTGGCGTTGTTGGTGTTCATTGTTTTCACCGCGTCTGAGAGCAAAAAGGTGTTGACCCCAAGGTACTTCACGCCGTAAGTTCTGTCATAGGTATTGACGAAAATCCGGGGGCGCGCCGTCTCGGCTAGAGTGATGTTCACTGCGAGGATGAGAAAGCCAAGACTCGTGATGGCAAAGGGTTTCATGATGCCGTACGATTTCTGATCAATCTTAATTTTCTTCATGAAGAGTAGGACGATAATTACGATGATATCGAGCCAAATTAGGACGTCCGTGATGTGCACGAGGGAGAGGGCACTCATGCCGAGCCCCTTTGAGACCTTGCTTGAACTGAGCATCGTGTTGAAAGTCACGAAGTCACTAAATTGGCGGTTGTAAATCACGTTGCTATACAGCAGGATGGTGCTCACAATATCCAGTACCAGGATGATGATGTAGGACAGGATGGGCCGCGCCAAATAAAGCCCGAGGCTCAGGATAATGAGCGTCATGCCAATGGGGCTGAGCCACATGATGAAATGTTGGTATGGGTCTGAAAATTTGAGATTAAAGTCGACGTAGCCGACAAAGATGGTCTTGGCCCAGTAGGCTGCCAACAGAAGCGTCAGGAAACCGGGGCGCGTATTAATGAAATTAATTATTTTTCGTTTCACGTTTTTCTCCTCAATCATGAATCATTTTAAAGGTTATTCGGGTCCGTGGCAATTTTGTGGTGAAATTTGACCAATAATTAAGATTCTGAGGTGTGTTCATTTGCGATAATTTAGCTTACACTAGTAGAAGAAAAAGAGGGAGTACGGCAGGATGATTTTCTTACAACCATTTTACCAATTCGTGGTGACACACTATAGCAACTCTATCAACCATTTCCCGTTGGTGAAGCTGGTCTTCTTTAGTGTGGACAAGACACTGTTCTACTTCTTGATATTCGCCGTGATTCGCCTCATCTGGCTGCTGGCGGTTAAGGAACGCAGAAAGATTTGGTCGGAACTTGCCGTTTGGCTATTTGTGTTCTATATAATGCTGCTCCTTGCGCTCACCGTCTTTCGGGGAACGTATTTCCCGTGGCAATTGCGCTTCTACTTCGACCGGCCGCTGACACAGATTAACTTTAACTTCTTGAGTGAGACGCTGAAACTAACAAGGGGAGCCTCGCTGCTCGACTTCATTTACAACTTATTTGGGAACATCTTCTGGTTTGTACCATTTGGCTTTTTGTTCCCACAGGTATTCAGGTGGTTCAACCGGGCGTGGCGAACGATTCTGGCAGGCGGATTATTCTCACTATTGATTGAGAGTCTCCAACTTGTCCTCTACACGGGTGTGAGTGATTTAGACGACGTGTTTTTTAATTTAATTGGAACATTGATAGGATACGTCTTGTTTGCGCTTACAGTGAAAAAGCGCAGTAACTTAAGCTAGAAAAGACTTTTTAATGTGTTACAATACCAGAGGTATATTATTTAATATAGGAGGACATTTAAATGTCATTTATACACGGTACAGAAATGTTTCAAGCTGCTCGTAAGGGTGGTTATGCTGTCGGTGCGTTCAACACTAATAACCTCGAATGGACTCGCGCAATTCTTGCTGCAGGTCAGAACACAAACACACCTATCTTGATTCAAACATCAATGGGTGCTGCTAAGTACATGGGTGGCTACAAGTTAGTACGCAATCTTGTTGCTGATACAATCGATTCAATGGGCATCACAGTGCCTGTTGTAATGCACTTGGACCACGGTAACTACGAAGCTGCTAAGGAAGCTATCGCTGCTGGTTACTCATCAGTTATGTTCGATGGCCATGACTTACCATTTGAAGAGAACCTAGAGAAGACTAAGGAAATCGTTGCACTTGCCCATGAACACGGCATCAGCGTTGAAGCTGAAGTTGGTTCAATCGGTGGTGAAGAAGACGGTATCATTGGTGCCGGTGAATTAGCAGACGTTGAAGAAGTTAAGACTTTGAACGCTGCTGGTCCTGACTTCTTGGCTGTTGGTATTGGTAACATCCATGGTGTATATCCAGAAGGCTGGAAGGGCTTGAACTTCGAAAGACTTGGCGAAATCGCTGCAGCTGTTGACACACCACTTGTATTGCACGGTGGTTCAGGTATCCCTAAGGAACAAATCCAAAAGGCTATCAGCATGGGTATTGCTAAGGTTAACGTTAACACTGAACAACAAATTGCTTGGGCAAAGGCTGTTCGTGCATACGTTGAAGCTGGTAAAGATCTTGAAGGTAAGGGCTTTGACCCTCGTAAGATGCTTGCTGGTGGTACACAAGCTATCCAAGATACTGTTGAAGAGAGAATCGACTGGTTCGGTACTAAGAAGATCAACGGTTAATAACTATTAGTTGTGAACTACACCGGGAATGAACGAGCAGTTAACGATGTCGTCGATGTGCGTAGCACAGAAAGCGACAAGTCAAGGTGATCTCATTGTTGTAGTGAACACGATTACACTAAATTATACGGAAGCATCCACGATTGTGGATGCTTTTTTAATTTGAACAACATAGATACTAATTAAGAGACAACTAGTCTATAGTGTAGGATGACAGAGTAAGTCAGGAGGTGTGTCAAAATGAATTCAAATACGGATTGGATTAAAGAATACACTAATTGGCTATATTCACAGTATAAACGTTCTGAAATATCTGATATTACGGAAATTACGACTCCATTCACGAATTCAATCGGTGATAACTTTCGTCTTTACATTAAGGAAAATAAAGAAAAAATAACTATCTCTGACGATGGTAATACGATTAACGACTTGGCTATGTTGGGCGTGGATTTAACAACCAAGACTCGCAGTCATTATATTGATTCTGTCTTACAGCAATATGGTGTTGACATGTTTGAAGAGGTTATTAAAGTTACGGTGTCAAAAGATAGGTTTCCAATAATTAAACAAAACATTCTTCAAGCGATACTTAAAATAGATGACCTGTACAGCACAAGACATGAGAATCTAAAGATTTTTTTTCTTGATGATATTATTAACTACTTTGATAGTAATGATTATGGTGGCTTTGCTGGTCACCCATTAATCGGTGAAACAGGTAATAGTTATAAGGTTAATTATGCAATTCCTGGTACTAGTAAGCGGCCACTACAATTAATTAATATTTATAATTCAATTGACTTTTCCAAGGTTGCCATAAATCTCATTCAGTTTGAGGATATTCGTCAGTCACCTGAAATTGGTAAAAAAGAAATTTATTGGTATATAGTTTATAACGAAGAAGAAAGAAAGCCAGACGATAATTCCCTAAATATCTCAAAGAAATCTGGTATGAAATTACTTTCAAAAAATAATATAGTAGAAATCAGAAGTGATGTTACTAGCAAATTTCTTTAGAATTTTTTGGCCCAAATTCCCCAAAATATAGACTAAGTACAAAGAAAGAGCCGCGATTTTTCGCGACTCTTTTATTCTGCCAGGATGGTCTTGGCAACCAGTTGAACTAAATTTGATCTCCCTAACTTGTTAGGGTGAATGTTATCGTCGTAGAACCAATTTGTTTGGCCCTCACAATAATTATGCCAATCGATGATCGTCAGGTTAGGATATTGCTGTGCTGCTGTCGTGAGCTCCTGATTAACGCTCGTTTCCCAGTTCTTCGATGGCACGTGGGTATTGACCCAGTATACCTGGCGTTTATCTCCAAGCTGCTCCATGATACCAGCCATCATTGAATCGGTGATCGGACCATTTGTGCCCAGGCCAATTAAGACGGTGTTGGCAAGCTGGTTACTTGATTTAAGATCATCAATAATTGCGGGTGCGGCTGCTACCTGGCGGTTAACCTTTGCTCTAATAATCGCTTGAGGAAAGATTTGCTGGTAGGCTTTCTCGGCACCCTTCGTGATGGAATCACCGATAATAGAAATTTCAAGTTTCTTGGCCTTCTTGTGCTCAGACTGGGTGAAGTTTGTGTAGTTGAGTGCAGTCTGTTGTTTGAATTTAATCTCTGCTTGTTTCTGCTTATCTACTTGTGTTGACTGGGCCTGGGTCCGCGTCAGCTGCTGCTGGTATTCGAAGAGTCCGAGACCAACTCCAACTAGAACTATGATGGCGCCGACGAAGAACCAGGTTGAGATGTGTTTATGTGCTTTCATAAAAGGGCTTTCTATTGTGTAACAAAAATAAAGTAAAACTTGAAACTAACCAGCATTATAACATATCCAGCGATAAATTTTACAATTATAATTCTTAGTTCCACGAAATATGATAGAATAGTAAAAGATTGTTACCAATTTTTGGGAGGAATAATTGATGGATCAAGAACAGCTGAAACACGAACATCATAAGCACCATAAACATCATAGTAAGAAGCATCGGAATAAGGTGATTAGACGGACTGTGATTACAATCTTTCTAGTCTTACTTGTGGCAGTTGGTGGCTATGGCTTCTGGGTCTTCAACACGGCTAAGAATAAGCTGGATGATTCATACAAGTCAGCTGGCGAGAAACAGGCCGCTCGCTCAATCGTCAGCGATAAGAAGCCGTTGAATGTCTTACTGCTAGGCGTCGACACGGGTGCCTTCGGTCGTAACTACCAGGGTAGAAGTGACACGATGATCATTGCAACCGTTAATCCTGCAAAGAAGAGAACCACATTAACTAGTATCCCTCGTGATACGATGGCTGAACTCGTAGGGACCAAGACTTATGACTTCGAACGTATCAATGCTGCCTATCAGCGCGGTGGGGCACCGATGGCGTTGAAATCCATTTCCGAATTATTGAACGTTCCGCTTGAGTATTACGTGACCATCAATATGGGCGGGATGGAGAAGATTGTCGAATCCGTTGGTGGAGTTGATGTTAATGTGCCATTTACTTTTACTAGTCGCGGACAGGAATTTGTTAAAGGCCCAATGCACTTGAATGGTGAACAAGCATTGAAGTATGCCCGAATGCGTTACGAGGATCCACGTGGTGATTACGGTCGACAAGATAGGCAAAGAGATGTTATTGCGGCAGTAATCAAATCTGCAGTTACAACACGCTCGTTAACTAACTTCCAGGATATCCTAGGTTCTATTTCGAAGAACATGGTGACGAACCTGAGCTTTGACGATATGGTTGCTGTATTTACCGATTATCGGCAGTATGGTAAGACAATCAAGAACGATTATGTTCAGGGAGCAGGCGCACTTTGGGGCGACGCAATGGTGCAGATTGCATCCACGAAAGAACTCCAGCGGGTCTCTGATAATTTACGCACTGAGTCAGGGCTGGATAAAGCAACGTTAAATAATGAAACAACCTACCAGAACAAGATGAACGTCGAAAAGAATGGCTTCGTCTTTGGTAGTTCAAGCAATCAACAGGACTTTAAGGTCTTTGAGCGTTAACATAAACTACTTTACACCGGGGAGAAGAGAATGAACCAAGTAATTGGCTTTGAGGATTTATGGAAGATTGTTAAGAAGAATATTGGATTAATAGTAATCACAACTGCAATTGGCCTGCTATTGGCAGCATTTGTGAGCTACTTCGTGATGACACCGAAGTATGATGCGAATGTGGATGTGCTGGTTAACCGGAAACAAGATAAGGCAATAACCAACCAGTTAAGTGATCAACAGGCCGATGTCAACATGATTAATACTTACAAGGATATCATTACTAAGGAAGTAACGCTTGTACCCGTTCAGAAAGAACTTAAGGATAAGCTAGGTTACTCAATTAAAGTGGCAAAGTTGATGGATAACACAGCTGTGACCAACCAACAGAATTCGCAAGTCTTTTCGATTACATACACTGATACTGATGCTGCTCGGGCAAAGACCGTTGTTAATACAATTGCTAACGTCTTCAAGAGCAAGGTAAAGACAATTCTGGACATTAACAATGTTTCAATTATTGCTAAGGCACGTCAGCCAAAGGAACCAAGCTCACCCAATAAGAAGATTAACATGGCAATTGGAGTAGCGCTTGGACTATTTATTGGTCTAGGAATCGCATTACTAAGGACTGTTACCGACAAGAAGGTCAAAGACTTGGACTTCTTAACTGATGAACTTGGTTTGACGAAGCTAGGAATTGTTGGTCATACTAGAAAGACTAGTCGCCATTCAGTGAAACAACCTGTATTACAGCATAATAATATAAGTACCAGACAATTGAGACGTTCAGACAATAAGCCAGTTCAGAGGGTAAAGTAGGAGGATACGATGGCAATATTTAAGAAGAAATCAAATGGTCTTCAACCTGTTGCAGCCGCAAATTTATTCACCTTAAACAATCCGAGTGCGGTGGCTACGGAACAAATAAAGACAATTAGAACTAACATTAGCTTCTCGCAAGAGGCTCAGAATTTGCAGACCATCATGATCACCTCGACTGTGGCTAGTGAAGGTAAATCAACAATTGCTGCTAACCTGGCGGTAGAATTTGCACATGCTGGTAAGAATACTTTATTGATTGATACGGATTTGAGACGTTCGACTGTCGACCGAACTTTTGGTATGCATGGAACTACAAAGGGCTTAACGAGCTATCTGGTACACAGGTTCGAAGAATTGACAGATGTCATTCACGAGACTGAGGTGGAGAATCTTTCGGTGATTCCAAGTGGTCCGATTCCGCCAAATCCTGCTGAGTTGATTGCTAGCCAGGGCATGAAGGACGTACTCACCCAGCTCAAGGAGTCATTTGACCTAGTCATTGTTGACGCACCACCATTGTTACCAGTAACAGATGGACAAATTATGTCTAACATGGTTGACGGAGTTGTTCTGGTAGTACGGCAGAACCATACCTTGAAGGCTGGTGTAAAGGAAGCTAAGCAGACACTGGAGAATGCCAAGGCTAATATTCTTGGTGTAGTCTTCAACGATGTCGAGAGTAGCAACGATAGTGGCTACTACGGTGAAGGGCATTATGACAACAATGAACAGTAATAATCTGATTGACTTGCACTGTCACATACTACCTGGTATTGACGACGGCTCGAAAGGATTAGAGGCGTCATTAAGGCTGGCCCAAGAGGCAATTGATGATGGTGTACGCTACATTGTAGCGACCCCGCATCATTTGGACCGCCATTATATTAATCACGCAGGTGATGTGCAGGAAGCGGTAGATACTTTTCAAGCTGAACTAGATCAAAGGGGACTTGAATTGACAATTTTTGCAGGACAAGAGATTCATCTTAATGGTAATTTGGACGAGATAGTGCCAGATTTACTTGGTTTAGATGCAACTGGTAAGTATCTCTTAGTTGAGTTACCACACGAAGACGTACCTGATTATACTGAAAACCTCTTCTTTAGACTCAAGTTATTGGGCATCACACCTGTCATTGCACACCCCGAGCGTAATGCTAGGATTCAGGCAAATCCTGAGTTACTACAGGGATTCATCAATAATGGGGCACTGGGCCAAGTAACAGCGACCAGTGTTGTTGGTGATTTCGGTCGTAAGGTCAAGAAATTTAGTCGGGAACTTCTTGAAGCTGGCTTGGTGCATATCATCGCATCAGACGCACACTCCTTAAAGGGTCGTAAGTTTGTCTTACGTGAAGCGTTTGAAGAAGTCGCTAAGTGGGATTCAGAACTTGCACTGCAGTTAGAGCAAAATGCGAAGCAGATTGTTAACGGTGAAGAATTACTGAATTAAATGTAGTCTAAAAAGTCAATTATGGAATACCTAATTTAGTCTTATCGAAATTTATCTAGTGTACAATTTGCTCGGTCATATTATTAATTTAATTTATTGGCTTGAAATACGGTCGTGTAAGCATTTTCTTCATTAATACTATTATTTAATATATTGTAAATAATCGTAAGGAATTATAAAGTTAGAATATGAGTATGTAGATTATTCTAGGTTGAATAAAAATCAAAATATTGGAGGATTTGTAATGGAACAACGTGGCGGTCTAGCAACAGATGAATATTTGAAACGCCAAGATACAGATTCACAAGTGTATCGTGACAATGATAACTTATATTGGCTGAATACAGCTAAGTTAGAGTCGCAGTCAATTTATTTAATTGTAAAACGATGCTTTGATTTTATTGCTAGCTTACTGGCACTTATTTTACTCTTGCCCTTATTCTTAATTATTGCCATCATCATTAAAGTGGATGATCCAAAAGGTCCAGTTTTTTATTCTCAAATTCGATTGGGTAAGAATCAACAGAAATTTCGGATGTATAAATTTCGTTCAATGATTGTTGATGCTGACCAGAAGCTCAAGTTGCTTTTGGATAAGAACGAAGTTGATGGTCCGATGTTTAAGATGAAAGAGGATCCGAGAATTACAAAGATCGGTGAATTTATCCGTAAAACAAGTATTGACGAATTACCACAACTGTGGAATGTACTTCACGGAGATATGAGTCTTGTGGGTCCTAGACCACCGTTGGCACGTGAGGTTGAAGAATATACTGATTATGATTTACAACGTCTATTAGTTCAACCGGGTTGTACTGGATTATGGCAAGTTAGTGGTCGAAATGATGTTGGGTTCAACGAGATGGTTGATTTGGACATTAAGTATATTCGTAGTCGTAGTGTTAAGACTGATCTAAAGATTATTTTAGACACAGTGAAAATAATGGTTCACCCAAATGGGGCATACTAGTAAAAGAAAGTTGATTTTGTGGAAAAACATGTATTTATAGTCGGATCAAAGGGTATCCCGGCTAATTATGGTGGATATGAAACATTTGTCGAATATTTAACAGATAAACAAGTTGATAAGAGTATTAAGTATCATGTAGCCTGTAAAGTTACCGATAAGAACAGCATGATACCAGAACACTTCGAGCACAATGGCGCAGATTGTTTCAAAGTCTATGTGCCCAATATTGGTCCGGCGCAGGCTATTTATTATGACTTGAAAGCGCTCAAGTATTCACTTGAGTACGCTAAAAAGTATAAAATAAAAAAACCAATATTTTATATTCTTGCTGCGAGAATTGGCCCATTTATGGGTACAGTAGTTCAACAAATTCATTCAATAGGTGGCGAAGTTTTTCTTAATCCAGATGGACATGAATGGATGCGTGCTAAATGGAGTAAGCCAGTTCGTGCATATTGGAAATATTCAGAGAAACATATGGTAAAACACGCAGACTTAATCATCTGTGATAGCAAAAATATTGAAAAGTACATACAGGATACATATCCGCAGTACCAGCCAAAAACAACATTTATTGCATATGGAGCAGAAATACAGCGGTCAACTTTAGCCGACGATGATGCTAAAATTACTGATTGGTTCCATAAATTCAATATTCGCGCTAACGAGTATTATTTGATTGTTGGTCGCTTTGTCCCAGAAAATAATTATGAAACCATGATTCGGGAATTTATGACTTCAAAATCACAAAAGGACTTGGTGATCATTACTAATGTCGAACATAATCAGTTCTACGATGCGTTAAAAGCTAAGACCCACTTTGAACAGGATCAGCGCATCAAGTTCGTTGGTACGGTTTACGATCAGGACTTGTTAAGCAAGATTCGTGAAGTGGCATATGGTTATCTACACGGCCATTCGGTAGGGGGAACTAACCCATCGCTACTTGAAGCCTTAGCTAGTACTAAGTTGAATCTACTCTATGACGTCGGCTTTAATCGTGAAGTTGGTGAAGATAGTGCGTTATATTGGAATAAGAAAGCCGGTAATTTGGCAAAGCTAATTGATACTTCTGATAGACTTTCCGGTGATGAGTTAGCTGCGTTTGATCAACGTTCGATTAGACGCATTAAAGAAGCTTATAGCTGGTCATTTATTATTAATGAATATGAAAAGGAATTTTTGGACTAAATATTCAAATTAAATTAGGAGTTGCATAATGGTATTAATTGCTGCATTAAAAAAGCATGGTATAAAAAGTGTTCTCGGTGAAAAAATTAAAAGTGGAAATTTCCTTTATGATATTGGTAGTACTCTTTTGAATGGTACCGATAAGACCTCGCTTGAGCTTATTAGGCTGGGTGAGATAAATAGAATATCTCGAAAACTTAAAAAAAAATATCGTAAAGTAATTTTGAAACCACTCGAAATCGAAGTTAAAAAAGTTCCGTTGGATACTTTGCCAGTTTGGACCATGTGGCTTCAGGGTGAGGAGTCTGCCCCTGCGATTGTAAAGTCATCGTTAAGGAGTATTAAAAAAAATTATGACAATGTTACTGTAATTACTCGACAAAACTTTAATGATTTTGTGAATATTCCAAATAGTATAGTCTCAAAATGGAAATCTAATGTAATATCAGATACTCATTTTTCGGATATCATTAGAACTGAATTACTAATAAAATATGGCGGTACTTGGATTGATTCTACAGTATATGTAAACAACAAATGTGAGTGGTTTGAAAAAAAAATAAATAATTGTTCGCTTTTCTTTTTTCAGAATATGAGACCTGGATCTACGGGAAATGCTATCTTTCTTTCAAGTTGGTTTATAGTGTCTGTTCCTAATGAACCAAGTTTAATACGATTAAGGGAACTTTTGTATGAATATTGGAATGATTACGGTGTTTTGAAAGATTATTATTTATTTCATATTTTTTGGCATCTAATTTTTCAGGCCCACCCTGATGAATTGGATAAAGTTGTTAAGATATCTAATTCATTGCCACTACAGATGATGTATTTATTGAATAAAGATATATCTGATTCTGAATTTAAACAAATATTTGATGATTTTCCAATGCAAAAATTAACATATAAGCAACTTTCAGATGACTCAAATGCGGCATACCACAGATTTATAGAGGATTAGAAAATTATAGATTAACATATATACTTTTAGATGAATTAAAAAAATACATATGAGTCGGTTAAACATTGAAGGGTTGAAGAATGAAATCTGATCTTGAAAAAATACAAAGAATCGAATTAGAAGCGTTGACTACTATCATAAATATATTAGAAGAAAACAATTTAACTTATTTTTTACGGGGAGGATCGGTTATGGGTGCTGTCAAATATTCCGGTTTTATTCCTTGGGATGATGACATGGATATATCTCTTCCAAGAAGTGATTATGAAAAATTTATCTCTATCTTCTCAAAGAATTGGTCTGAAAAATTTTGGCTTGCCAGTTACCGAAATGGTGACGATATTTTTTGCTATTTTCCAAGGGTTCTTGTTAAAGAAGAATATCGATTAGACAATAATCTACCAAAAAATAATCATTTAGGTTTCTCGATTATTGATGTTTTGCCAATTGATGGGCTTCCTAGCAACGCGATTGGACGAAGATTTTATATATTACATGTTGCTATTTTACGTGCTCTTGGTGCAATTTGGACAATGGATGTCAAGGATACTGTGGTCATGCATAAACCAAGAAGGCAACGCATCTTAAAAATAATTAAAAATTTTGGTTTACAAAAGTTATTTACACAAAATGATGTTTATAAAAAGCTAGAAAAAGTATATACAAAATACCCATTCAGCTCTACATGGATTACTACTATTACTGGTTCGTCCTTCTCTAAAGAAATTTTTCCACATAAAATGTTTGGAAATGGAGTTATTAAAGAATTTGAAAACATCAAAGTTAGAATTCCCTATGATTTCGATAATTATCTAAAACATATGTATGGTGAAAATTACGCAAATGAGGAACCTGAAGTAAAAAAGTCACACCTCACAGATAAAAGAATATAGGAGTATTAATTTGGTTGTATTTGTTATTCTTCATTACTTAACACTTGAAAATACAATTTCTGAGATTGACCATATTATGTTCGATCTTTCCGGAGAAAAAAGAATTATCATTGTTGATAACGGATCACCTAATGGTTCTGGTGAAGTACTAGAAGAAAAGTATCGCAAAAACGACTTTATTGAGGTTATAATTAGTTCAGTAAATCTCGGATTTGCAAAGGGTATGAATATTGGATACCAACGTGCAAAGAAATATGATGCGGAAAATATTATTTTGTTAAATAATGATATTGAGTTTATACAGGAAAATTTTATTAGTCTAGTTAAAGAGTCTTATGCCAGACAACCATTTGCTGTTCTTGGACCTGATGTAGTTGTCCCTGAGACTCATCAGCATCAAAATCCAAAAAAAACTACTGAGTATAGTCTTGCGGAAGTACAAAATATACATGATAAAAATCAAAAAATATGGGATTTACCCGACTATTTATTCAAGTTACGAGCTAGATTGAAAAATTCAAAAATTTTAACAAAAATTTATTTAAAGATAAAAATTAAAAACGATGATCAAAGAAAATCGATAATGACAAATGTGGTTTTACATGGATCAATTTTGATTTTTTCTAGAGAATTTATTGATAAATTCAATGTACCTTTTTCTTCTCGAACTTTCTTTTATTTTGAAACTGAAATTCTTGATCGTTTAATACGTGAAAAAAAACTTATTTCAAAGTACGATCCTACTATCAAGGTCTTACACCATAAGAGTTCTTCAACAAAGAAGTCTTTTTCAAGTGAGGCTCAACAATTAAGGTTTCAGGTTAAAAACATGATTAGGTCAACCGAAGTATTTCTTGAGTTATTCGGAAAGGAGGATAAAGATGGACTTTAATAGAGAAATAGTTGCTGTTGTTGTAACTTATAATAACCGTTTTAATTATTTAGTTAAAACAGTGAAATCGCTTGTACAACAAGAAAAAATTAGTAAAGTTATTATCGTTCAAAATGGGGTTCAGTATGATTTACCATCCTTATTGAATAAATACTCTTCCGTGTCTGTCATACAAAATTCTGACAATCAAGGATCAGCAGGTGGATTCTGGTTAGGATTCAAATATGTTTCTAATGTAGAGTTTAAGAATATGAACGTCTTAGTTTTAGATGATGATAATATTCTTGACTCAGAAGCAATAAATGAGCTGGAAAAAGCTGAATCACTCCACGATTATCCAGCACATATTTGGTCACTTTTTAGGCCTAACGTACAAAGTAAAAAACAGTTTAATAAAACCTCAGAAAGAACGTATGATTCGCTGACTGATACAATTAACGGTTTTACAATTGAACATCTATTTAATAAGAATAAGGGAAATGAACCGCGAAAATATAAAGATGTGAATTGCTTAATTACTTCTCCATATTCAGGACTTTTTTTTCCTCAAGAATTACTGAAAAGTATCGATTTACCAAATAAAAACTTTTATCTTTACTCGGATGATATTGAATTTACGTTGCGTATACAACGATTTGGACATTTGATTCTTCAATACCAGTATGCTTGTGCATATGACCAAAGCGTAGCTTGGCAAACTTTAGAAGAAGATAATAGTAAAAGTAGAAAATCTTTTTATATAACTTCGGAAATATTCCGCCCATTATATACATATCGAAACGAAGTATATATAAGTTATTACATCTTAAAGAGAAATAAGTTTTTACTATCTTTGAATTATTATCTACTGCAATTGTGGATGTTAATATCTTATATGCCCAAAAACCGAACTGGTGTTAAAAAATTTATGCTATTGAGACGAGCAATGGCAGACGGGAAAAAATCAATTTTAGGAAAGTCTACTTGGATTGAAAATATAAGGGAAGCACAAAATGAACATTAAATTCATAATGAGATTTCATGATAATACACCA
The DNA here is from genome assembly GCF_001434555.1 of Amylolactobacillus amylotrophicus DSM 20534. Lineage (NCBI taxonomy): Bacteria > Bacillati > Bacillota > Bacilli > Lactobacillales > Lactobacillaceae > Amylolactobacillus > Amylolactobacillus amylotrophicus. The sequence goes on along the minus strand of NZ_AZCV01000001.1, from coordinate 397,278 downwards.
TCGGGGGGGAGAAAGATTGTCTATGAATACATGAATTATTTAGTTAATAAAGGAAATAACATCAGTTTATGCTTTGTAGCAAATACCTCTTTTAAAACTCGAAAATATAATCATTTACTTTATATTAAGTATTATTTAGATTATTTGAAAAGAAAAAAGGGTCAATCTCAAATAGATTGGTTCAAATTAAATTCAAAAATTAAAATTGAAACTAGATTCTCTATTGATAGTAGTATAGCTGATACCGATAATCAAATTATTTTTGCATTTGACTACGGAATTGCACTTAGTATATATGACCATCTTACAAACATTAGAAATTGTGTTTACATGATTCAACATGACGAACGTGTTTATTATGACAAGAATGTCATCAGACAAGCTTGGCGTCTTCCAATGAAAAAAATTGTTATAAGCACATGGTTGTATAAACTAGTTAATTCAGTAGATCCGGGTAATGTTATTTTAGTAAAAAATTATGTTGATCTAGATACATTTTATTTAACGAAACCGATTGAACAACGAATGAAGACGGTAAGTTTGATTTCGCACCCTAATCCCTATAAAGGAACGAAGGTTGGACGAGAGGCTTTAAGCCTCGTTAAAGAACAGGTACCGGAGTTAAGAGTAATTATGTTTGGTACGCAGCCTTCACCTACCGATCTTCCAGATTATTATGAGTATTATCAAATGGCTAACGAAAGCATATTGAGGGAAAAAGTATATAATCAGTCATCAGTTTATTTATTGCCAAGTGTATTAGAGGGATGGGGACTCACGGCAACTGAGGCAATGTCCTGTGGCTGTGCACTTGTATCCACTAAGAATGGTGGTGTAGAAGATTTTGGTGTTGATAACTATAGTGCACTTTTGTGCGATGTAAACAATACTAAAGATATATCAAAAAAAATCATTAGTTTGTTAAATGATTCTTCTTTTAGAGTGAAAATAGCTAACAATGGTTTAGAAATGGTGAAATCAATGAATTTTTTGGATAGTGCTCAACTTTTTGAAAATGTACTTTACGAAATTAATCATAGTCATTAGCTTAGTTTTTTAATATACTTTTTTGAAGTTTTTAATTAGAAGGTCGTTACGATAAAACGGTGTTTGTAATTTTTTTGTAGAAGGGATTTAAACTTTGAAAATTAATTTTGTTTTGCCTGAGATACAACAATATCCAATTGGTGGATATAAATTGGTTTATCAATATTCAGATTTTTTTGCCAATTTGGGGCATGATGTTGTTATTTACCACAAATTAAGTAATTCTAATAAACCAATACCTAATTCTATAAGGTCCTTGAAAAGAAAAATTGACTTTGCAAAGAATGAACATAAAGTTGATTGGTTTTTCTTCAACTCTAATGTGAGGTTGATTCCTGGTGTCTATAAAGATGAACATATTAGGGATGCGGATGTTATTATTGCAACAGCAGTCTCAACAGCAGAATTTGTTAGTAGTCTCCCTGCAAAAGCCGGAAGTAAGTATTATTTCATTCAAAATTACGAAAATTGGGGTGGATATACAAATGAAATGGTTGATGCTAGCTATCGATTACCTATGAAAAAAATAGTAATTTCAAACTGGTTGGCGGACTTCGTTGAACAAGCGACTGGTGATCGACCTTATCTTATTCCTAACTTTATTTCCGCGAAAGATTTCTATATATCTAAAACAAAAATGCGAGAAAATATTATTTCTATATTGAACCATCCACAGGAAACGAAGCGTACTGCGTTTGGGTTAAAAATTTTAAGTCAGGTAAAAAAAGAAATCCCAGATTTGCAAGTTAGGCTTTTTGGAGCTTATATGGCACCTAAAGAGGTTCCTAGTTGGGTTACATATTATCATCAGCCGTCGATTGATATTTTAAGAAATAATGTGTATGGATCCTCCAAGATATATTTGATGCCTTCTGTACTTGAAGGATGGGGATTGACTGGTATGGAAGCTATGGCCTGTGGTGCTGTTCCGGTAGCATCTAAATATGGGGGGATGCTAGATTTTATGGCAGACGATATAAATGCAGTTTTAGTAGAAAAAGATAATGAACAATCATTCGTTAAAACAATAATAGATTTGTTACAAGATCCCACAAGGCTATCTAGATTATCAGACAACGCTGTGCAAATCACTTCTAATTTTTCAATCGAAACATCAGCTAATAAATTTCTAAAGATATTAGCATATATTTAAAAAACTTTATTGTAGGTACGGAATTTGAAACATTTCTTAGCCGAAAATCATTCAATATAATTAGAAAAACTGTATTAGTAAAGGAATACTTAATTTGAAATCATTATTTAGCTTTTTAGTAACATTTTTGACCTTATTATTAATGGTACCAGGAACCATTAAGCGTTTATGTTTTCAAGTGGGCATTAATAATAGTACCCTAATTATAAATGGTGTTAGATACCTATTAATTTTATGTTTGATGACAATTCTTTTTTTCTCAGTTTGGTCAAAATTTGGAAAACAACAAAAAAAAAATCTAAATCTTCGATTTATTAACGTATTATTTTTACTTCTCTTAATTTTTCAAATTGTTGGAGGAATAAGTGGTCAAGGACTTTGGATTCGTATAACAGGTTATTTCTTATTCGTAATAGCTTTAATAATATTATGCTTTTCACTCAAGGACTCAACATTCTTTTTTTCGCCTACCGTAATGAATACTACTATTATTTGCTATGCGTTAATCAATGGATTACTAGGAATTGCACAATATTTGACAGGAAGCAGTATTATCTCAGTTATTAATGACTCTGGTATTTCAAATGTCTCTAGTTCACAATTAGATAACGTACAGATATTAGGAATTTTAGCATGGAATGGTGGCCAACGTGCTTTTGGATTTTTAGATTCGGGAATGATTCTAGGAGTATTATTAGTAACAGCATTTGGTATATTATACTATGACGGTATACCGGCTAATAAACATTTGAAATTTTTTTTAGAGTGTATATACGTATTCGCGATTGTCGCGACGCTCACGCGAAATGTATATTTTCTGTTCTTATTAATGTTACTAAGTAAGTTTGTTATTAAAAATGGTAAATTAGTTTTTTTATTTGGACTATTCGTACAGATATTACCGATAGTGTATGTAAATTCATTCAACACATTCAGCTTTCTACAAAGCTCTTTTTTTGGAACACTAAAATCAAGACTAGATGGTATTCTTTTCTTTGAAAATTTTTATCCTTCCTCAACAATCAGAATTTTGTTTGGAAATGGTTATCAATTCGATAATTCATTTAAATTGATTACGGCATATGTTGTTGATAACCAAGGTCTTGCGTTGTATCTTGATATAGGATTATTTGGTACAATTTTAGTCTACTATATATTCTATACACTATTGGCTCATGCGTCAGTAACAAAAATTAATAGTGCAATGTATTCAATGATCATGATCTTCCCTTTTTTTGGACTTGCAAATAATCATTTAGTTTTCTTTTCTGGACTATTAGTATTGCTAGTGATGAGTAGTAAGTACGATGCAGATTCAATAGAAAGAGAAAAAATTCAATTTAATAAAGATTTTAGGAAACCAACTATTGATTTTCCTTAAAATAATCGTTTATAAAATAAAATTATTTGTCTATAATAATTATCTTGAAGGAGTATTATTGGCGTGAAATTGAACAATTTATCAAGGACGAAGGCCTCGGTTGTTAACTCGTCAGTCGCAACTATTGCACAAATAATTCAGTTGATTTTTCAATTTATTGCGCGCTCAGTTTTTATTTATACATTAGGTTCTAAATATTTAGGTTTAAACGGCTTATTTCTTAATGTACTGGGATATTTGAACTTTGCTGAATTAGGAATTGGTAGCGCAATCACATTTTCGTTGTATCGTCCATTAAATAACCACGATGATGTTCAAGTATCGGCCGTTTTACATCTGTTTAGGAAAATATACCATTATATTGCACTTGTTGTACTTGTAGCTGGGTTAGTAATCACACCTTTTGTTCCTCGATTAATTGGTGGTAGCACGAATGGAATTAATGTCAGTATCTCAAAAGCTTTCCTTCTGGCATTATCTAATACTGTACTATCATATTTTACTACATATAAGAGGACACTCCTTATTGCTGATCAAAAAAGTTATGTAAATACTATTAACACTGTGGGATTTAATGTGGCGGGTCAATGTATTCAAATTATACAATTACTTATTTGGAATAATTTCTATGCCTATCTTTTTATTCAGGTCTTAATGATGCTAGCTTCTAATATACGAATTTCGTATGTTGTTGATCATTTTTATCCAACAATTGATTTTAATTCAACTGAAAAGGTTGATCCTAAAGTAATTCAGTATTTGAAAAAAAATATTGTTGGAATGTTTTCTGCCAAGCTTGGTGGCATTCTTGTTACTGGTACAGATAATATTTTGTTATCGTATTATGTAGGATTGATTGCTGTGGGTATGTACTCGAACTATGTCATGATTATTAATGGTTTGACGATGTTAATTAATCAACTTGTTTCAGCGGTATCAGCTTCAATTGGAAACCTAGGTGTTTCAAGAGCAAGTAAGGAGCACCAAGAGAGAATTTTTTATCAGTATTTTATGATAACCAGTCTTATTGCTTTATTAGCTAGTACTGGTTTTTCAGGATTTGCATCTGCATTTGTCAAACTTTGGATTTCTGATAAAATGGTATATTCTTTTTTGCCGCTTACTATTATTTCATTGAATTTCTATTTACAGATGTTACGTCAAAGTATTATTAATTATACAAATGCGTACGGACTTTACTGGTACGAACGTTGGAAAACGCTTTTTGAAGCCGGCGTTAATTTAATAATTTCATGGTATTTGATTAGAAATACAAACTTAGGTATATCTGGAGTTTTACTTGGTACAATTGCTAGTAATTTAATTGTAAATTATATTTGGGAATCACATATTGTTTTGAAATATGGACTTCATACTGAGGAAGGGCGTTTTTTGAGACTTTATGCTGGTTTTATATCTGTTGGATCTATAATAATTGTGGGAACAACGAGTATCATTAATTATTTTGCTGGGCCATACTTATGGCGTAGTATTCTTGTTACTATTTGTGCTGAGATTTTTGCCGTTGTTGCATATACATTAGTCACTATTTTTTTCTATCCGAAAGCAATTGAAAAAATTGATTTCAAACGAATTTTTTGTAACACTTTTAAACATTTTTAAGATTATAATAACGGAGGTATTTTAATCGTGAAAGGTATTATTTTAGCAGGTGGTTCAGGAACACGGCTTTATCCAATTACACGAGCAATTTCTAAGCAATTGATTCCAATTTATGATAAACCAATGATTTACTATCCACTTTCAACATTGATGTTGGCAGGTATTCAAGATATTCTAATTATCTCAACGCCTAAGGATCTTCCAAGATTTGAAGAACTCTTTGATGACGGTTCAGACTGGGGTCTTAATATTTCGTACAAAGTGCAAGAAAAGCCAAACGGTCTTGCTGAAGCTTTTGTCCTAGGTGCTGATTTTATTGGCAACGATTCAGTCTGTTTAATTCTTGGTGACAATATTTTTTACGGTGGTGGACTCTCTAAAATGCTGCAAGATTCTGCTGCTAAAGAGACTGGTGCAACCGTATTTGGTTATCATGTTAATGATCCCGAAAGATTCGGCGTGGTCGATTTCGATGAAAATATGCACGCTAAGTCAATTGTTGAGAAGCCAGAAAATCCTGCAAGTAACTATGCTGTTACTGGTTTATACTTCTATGATAACGACGTGGTTGATATCGCGAAGAATATTCAACCATCTCCACGTGGTGAACTTGAAATTACTGATATTAACCAAGAGTATTTACGTCGAGGACAATTAGACGTTCAATTACTTGGACGTGGTTTTGCTTGGTTAGATACTGGCACTCATGAATCCTTGCAGTCGGCATCAAGCTTTATAGAAGCTATCCAACACCGTCAGAATCTACAGATTTCATGTCTAGAAGAGATTGCCTACAGAATGGGCTACATCACACTCGAAAAGATGGTTGAGTTGGCTCAACCACTTAAGAAAACTGAATACGGTCAGTACTTATTAAAACTAGCAGAACGAGAAGGTAAATAAATTGGTTAAAGTTATTGATACAACATTACAAGACGCAAAGATTATTGAAACAGATGTTTTCGGTGATCACCGTGGATTCTTTACAGAATCATACACGGCTGATAAGTTCCATGAAGCTGGAATCGATATTGATTTTATTCAAGACAATCAATCATTATCTGTTGAACCAGGTGTCTTAAGAGGACTTCACTTTCAACAAGCCCCACATGCTCAAACTAAGTTATTGAGAGCGATTACTGGTGTAATCTACGATGTTATTGTGGATATTCGTGAAGGATCACCAACCTATGGTAAATGGGAAGGATTTATCCTAAGTGAATTTAACCACCGTCAATTACTTGTACCAAAGGGTTTTGCCCACGGATTTGTTACCTTAACACCTAACTGTAATGTTGCCTACAAGTGCGACGGTTATTATGTACCTAATGCCGATGGTGGTATTGCCTTCGATGATCCTGATTTAGCAATTGATTGGCCAATGCCTCTCGAACATTTAGTTCTATCAGATAAGGATAAAAAACATCCTAATCTGAAGGATGCAGACGTTCATTTCGTTTATGGCGGCAATTACTAGGAGGATTTCATGAAGAATATTATTGTTACTGGTGGAGCAGGCTTTATTGGTAGTAACTTTGTTCACTATGTTGTAAACAATCATCCAGAAGTTCATGTGACAGTTTTAGATAAATTAACATACGCAGGTAATCGCGCTAACCTTGCTGGTCTTCCAGAAGATAGAGTAGAACTTGTTGTGGGTGATATCTGTGATGCCGACCTGGTAGATAAACTTGTAAGTAAGGCAGATGCAGTTGTTCATTATGCCGCAGAAAGCCACAATGACAATTCACTTGTTGATCCATCACCATTTATCCAGACGAATATCGTTGGTACTTATACCTTACTTGAAGCTTGTCGTAAGTACGATGTACGTTATCATCACGTTTCAACTGATGAAGTGTATGGAGATCTTCCACTTAGAGAGGACTTACCTGGTCACGGTGAAGGTGAAGGGGAGAAGTTTACTCCTGAATCACGTTATAACCCAAGCAGCCCATACTCATCATCTAAAGCTAGCTCTGATTTGTTAGTACGTGCATGGGGACGTTCTTTCGGACTTAGAGCGACTATTTCAAACTGCTCTAATAACTATGGTCCTTATCAACATATCGAGAAGTTTATTCCACGCCAAGTAACCAATATTTTAAGTGGTATTCGTCCTAAGTTGTATGGTGACGGTAAAAACGTGCGCGATTGGATTCATACCAACGATCACTCTAGTGCTGTTTGGCTTATTCTTACTGAAGGTAAGATTGGTGAGACATATCTTATCGGAGCTGATGGCGAGAAGAATAACAAAGAAGTACTTGAAGCAATTCTTGTGGCAATGGGTCAACCTAAAGATGCTTTTGACCAAGTTAAAGATCGTCCGGGGCACGACTTACGGTATGCAATTGACTCAACCAAACTTCGCACTGAACTTGGTTGGAAACCTGAATTTACCGATTTCGAAACAGGATTACAACACACAATCGATTGGTACACTCAACACGAAGACTGGTGGCAGGACGAGAAAGCTGCAGTTGAGGCTAAGTACGCTAAGAACGGACAATAAGATACAAGGGATGGCCTATTAATGGAAATATTGATTACTGGCGCTAATGGCCAGCTTGGAACGGAACTGAGACATCTACTCGATGAACGTAATGTAGGATACACGTCTGCGGGTTCAAAGGAGTTAGATATTACAGATGCTACTGCAGTTAATGAGTTTTTCGCGGCAAACGAGCCAAAGATTGTTTACCATTGTGCTGCTTACACTGCTGTTGATGCGGCGGAGGAAGAGCCTGGTAAAACACTCGACGAGAAGGTTAACGTTGATGGCACAATAAACATTGCCAAGGCTGCAGAATCTGTTGGAGCAACTCTTGTTTACATCAGTACTGATTATGTTTTTGATGGTACTCGCTCAGAATTGTACTCAGTGGATGACACACCTAATCCTAGAAATGAATATGGTCGTACGAAGTATGAAGGTGAGTTAGCAGTACAAAAGTATGTCTCAAAATACTACATTATTCGAACATCATGGGTGTTCGGAGAATATGGTAAAAATTTCGTTTACACCATGCTTAATCTCGCTAAGACACATGATTATCTGACAGTTGTGAATGATCAAATTGGTCGCCCCACATGGACAAGAACTCTGGCTGAGTTTATGACCCACGTTGTCGATAAGCATTCAGACTATGGTGTTTATCAGCTTTCAAATGATGATTCATGTAGTTGGTATGAATTTGCGAAGGAAATCCTGAAGGATACCAACGTTGAGATAGCGCCTGTTACCTCAGAGGAGTACCCACAGAAGGCTTATCGCCCAAGACACTCCATCATGGATTTAAGCAAAGCAAAGGCAACAGGTTTTGAGATAATCAGCTGGCAAGAGGCTTTGGAAAAGTTTAAAAAGAAGATATAGAGATAAAAACACACTAGAGGATAGTGTGTTTTTTAGTAAGGTTAGGATTATGAAGAACAAAGTTTATATGTGGTTTGGTAAGTATCGAAATTTGAAGAATAATTTTTTAAAATTGTTGATCAGAGTTAAAAATAAAACAAATCATTTTGCTAAGCTAAATCCCAAATGCTTATGGTGTATTTGCATACTATTATTGTGTTTTGTGACTGTGCGGTTTTATAAAATACTTAATCTGCTTATTAGTGAGTACGTCTCTTTCAGTGGTATGGGTATATTTGCAGGTTTGATATTGGCTATGTTGTTTCCGGTAGTTACAGCAGTTTATGAATCGGTTAATGACGATGAATTTAATCGTACAATTATTGGTATTAAACTGTTTAACATACAATTTCTTTATACCGGTCTACTGATTATTGGTTTACCATTCATATTTTGGAAGATTACTATAGCTAGATTGTTCTTATTCACTTTATATTTAGTAGGATGCTGCTACTTTTTAAATATCATAATTCGTGCGTATAAATGGAACAATGATTGGGATGAAAATCCAAACGATGGAATAAGAACCATTTGGCGTGATGAAGTATTGGAAATGTCAAAATTAAGTTCAACCAAAAGAATTGTACTTTGGCAAAGTTACCTTTTTGAAATCGTCAGGAAGGAACTTAATCAATTGAGTAGAGTTTGGCTTCAACATTTTGATTCACTTTATAAAGATGAAAAGATCGATAGATACCAGGTATCTGACATCACCATTGGATTCTGGAATAAGAATAGAAATAAGTTGCAATTTCGTTTCGAATACGACTTCATATCAATGGCTATTCAAATATATCTTTACGACTTGAACTCAACCGGGATTAACAAAAGTGGTTCAATTTGGCTAAAATTTTTGAAGGAAGAATATGGAAATTTTTCAAATAAGCAATTTTTGTTAGATGATTATTCTCGAGCATTAGTTGATCAAATAAAAAATTCTCCTCAACAAAAAGGGCTAGAGGAGATAACTGGTATATTATTCAAATTGTTGTATAGGCATTATTCAGATAATATCGGTTTTGTTTATTTTCCAAACAACTGGAAAATATCATCTGAAACCCTCCTCAATAATTCTAGAGATGGTTTTGTACAAAGAGTGTTTCTTCAAAATTTTTTTGAAAAGACTTATATTACGCTAGTTCGTGATGACAAAAATCAATCACAGGTTCTTGCTAGTCTAAATTACTTATCATTTGAAATTTTTAGAGGAATAGATTCCATTTATTTCGGATATTTGTTTGAAATATTCATGTGTGTTTATAACTATGAAGTAAGTACTAATAAAGAAATACTTGATTTGTTGATGAAACGTAGAATTTTTGGTGTCAGTCAGTTTGATGATGGGGTAATGAAGCCGATTTCTGAAAGACAATTAAAAACTAATATGATAAACAATCGTATATTGAGAAGAGAGGAAAGCTTTAAAATCATTAATCTATATATTAATGACCAGAATTTATTTTCAGATAGACCAGAAAAGACTAGTAAATTAATACAATTACTAGAAAAGCTGAATCTTGAGCAGATTGATGATGAAAATGAGAAGGAATTCATCCGACAGAGACGGGATGATTGGCTTAAGATACTCAATTTATCGTTTGAGACTACTGAAAAGATTAAAAAGTAAGCTTAGACTATTATCCTATATAATTCGAAAAGTTATATCCATCTACATAAATAACGTTATAATTACATTGTAATTTAATTATTACGTTTTTTTAAAAGTAGTCAAGTATATATCGAATAGGAGAGTGAGTAATATGTGGGACTTTTTAGGTAATTTGTTGGGAGCCTTACTAGGAACGGGACTTGCGTTCTACTTAGGTACTATTTCAGAGAAGAAATCAAGAAACAATCAACAAAAGGAGAAGTTAAAACGATTAAAGAATGAAATAAGTAGAAGTATTTATGTAATGAGTGATACCGACTTAAGTCCGGCTCATTTTATTGTTAATGCTCCAAAAATAGGAATATTAGTGAAGGATATGCAGTCAAAATTCAATGAAATTGAATCTTCCAATAATACTTTTGCAGATGAACTAATTATTTCTAATTTTTCCTTCGAAGGCCAACAGGAATCATGGCTCGAATTTAGAAATCAATATATTTCTAAATTTATGAGTTCTTGTGAAAAATACTTTAATTCTGTCAACAGATCTAAGTCAATTAAAGATCCTGTGGAGTCGAAAAAAATCGTAGATGAATCGGCAACTGCACTGTGTGGTGCAAAAAAAAATCTAAATAAGAAACTTGATAAATATCTGGAATCTTTGAAATTTATTGATAATTTATAAACAAAATTTTTAAAATTAGCATATTTCGCGTGTTCTGAATATATTGATAGTAATCAGCCTTTGCGAAGCATATACTTACCTTAATTAGGAATGGTAGGAGGTGAATAATCATGGCAGAGACATATAGAGTCCCAGTTAATTGGGATGTTGTTAAATGGGCAATCGAAAATGGTGAGAAGAGCTACACGGAGTTGAAAAACAAGTTCAGGTTAGATTCTTGGATGTCGCCGAAGTCTGATCGTGATTATCCAACCTTCAAACAGTTGCAGGAATTTAGCAAAGATACTAGAACTCCATTTAGCTACCTTTTTAAAGATAAAGTTCCAGTCGAGGAACATGAATTTGTCAAATACCGTACAATTGATAATTCATCTGTAAAGCCTAGTCGTAAACTCATTGATACAATCTATGCAATGCAAATTAGACAAACTTGGATGAAAGACTATCTTCAAAGTGAAACGCTCACTGCGTCTTTTAAATACTTACATTTTATTAAGCTGGGTACAGATCCAGAAGAGGTAGCAGATAAGATAACCAAGATTTTAGGTTTACCAGAGGGTAAGAAACGATACTCATTGGATTCTGGGCGATACTTTAATTTGCTACGAAATAGTATCAGCAAACTTGATATTATGGTAATGCAGAATGGCATAGTAGGATTAAATACCCACAGAGTGTTAGAGGTTGAGGAATTCAGAGCATTTGCACTGATTGATGATACAGTACCATTGATATTCCTAAATGGCGCGGACAGCAAGACAGCTAAGATATTTAGTCTAATACACGAACTTGTGCATGTGTTACTGGGAGAAAATGAAGTACTCAATGTCGGACTCGATGTTGATATCGCTCAAGAACGTTGGATTAATTCTGTGACTGCAAATATCTTACTACCTAGAAAAGAATTTTTGGCAAGTCTGAATGACGAGGAATCTGCCGAGGATAATCTTGTAGGACTTTCTAGAAAATTTAATACTAGCCTTTTAGCAACTGCAATTAGAGCAAGAGAACTTCATATTTATGGAGATTCGTTGATTGGTTGGGCAAAGGAACTACAAGAAAATAATATGGTAATCAAAAATAAACCTAAAAGAGGAAATTTCTACAATAATGTAGCATCCAAAGTGGATCCGTACTTTGCAAATGCTGTAATCAGTGAAGAATCTAGTGGACGATTGGGATTGAGTGAGGCAGCAGAGTTGATTGGGACATCACTAAAAACGTATAAGCTGACTGCGGATAAAATTTTAGGATTGGAGTAATCGGATGGAATATTTACTAGATTCAAATTCCCTTTTTGATGCTCATGAGAAATGGTATCAACCACAAGTATTTAATTCACTATGGGATTTTATTGGCAGTAAAGACTGTATTAAGATGGGACAGTTTGTATTTGAAGAGGTTCAGTATCCTGAAGATTTAGTTAACTGGACTAAGAATTCGTTTAAAACAAGATTACTTATACCCGATGCTTCAGTTGTCAATGAATACAACAAAGTAATGGATTGGATAAAACAGAGTGGCTATTGGGCTACAAGCGGGATTGCTGAATGGGAGATAGTCGAAAAAGCAGATCCTTGGCTAATTGCTACTGCAATGGCGAAAAACCTCACAATAGTTACTTTGGATGGGATAGGTAGATCTTTGTTGCCACAAGTTGGTATGAAGGTGAAAAAAGAACCGAAGATAGTTGCAGTAGCTCAGCATTTTAACGTGAAGACAATTGCAATATATGATCTTCTTGAGGTATTACACTATTCCGCATAGGTTAACCATCCACTTTCCTTGATCCACATCAATTACTAACCACGAGCACCCCATAATCCACCAATAATTAACGTTCTCGTCCGCGATGAGGACGTTATTTTTATATAATACTCCATATTATACTTAATATACTAATTATTTATCTAACCAGACCAATACCGAAGATAAGCGCTTACATCACTAGTTAATTAATCATTATTTATTATAACAATTAAACGTTATTAAAAAACGAAGTTATACTTGCTTTTATAAGCCGCACTTTTAATTGCACATCGCAAAAAACTAAATTATAATGGGGTAGACGCAGAGTGAAAGCGTACACAGTTTATAAAAGGAGGAGAAAAAATGGTCGGAATCATTTTAGCGAGCCACGGTGAGTTTGCCAAAGGCATCTTGCAGTCTGGCTCCATGATTTTCGGTGAACAGGAAAAAGTACAAGCCGTTACTTTTATGCCTAATGAAGGCCCTGATGATCTGAAAGCACACCTCGAAGCGGCTATTGCTAGCTTTGAACCGGATGATGAAGTACTTTTTCTCGTGGATTTATGGGGTGGATCTCCATTCAACCAAAGTAATGGGATCTTTGAACAACACAAGGATAAGATGGCCATCGTGACCGGATTAAACTTGCCAATGCTGATTGAAACATATTCAGCGAGAATGACGATGAACACAGCGAAGGAGATTGCTGCTCACGTCACAGTGGAGGGTAGAAACGGTGTGAAGGTTAAGCCTGAAGACCTCGAGCCTAAGGCTGCAGCACCTGCTGCTACCAAGAAGGCCGCTACCGGTGGTAAGCCTGGTAAGATGAGTTATGCACTTGCCAGAATTGACTCACGTCTCTTGCATGGACAAGTTGCCACAACTTGGACTAAAACGACTGGTGCAACACGGATTATCGTTGTTTCAGATGCCGTTGCTAAGGACGAGTTAAGAAAGAACTTGATCAAGCAGGCTGCTCCAATGGGTGTAACAGCGCACGTTGTGCCTATGGCACAAATGCTGAAACTTGCACAAGATGACAAACACTTCGGTGGCGAACGTGTTCTGCTCTTGTTCGAGAACCCAGAGGATGCATTGACTGCAATCGAGGGTGGCGTGGACTTGAAGTCCGTTAACGTTGGTTCGATGGCGCACTCAGTTGGTAAAGTTCAACCAAACACAGTGCTTGCTTTTGACCAAACAGACGTTGACACATTCCGCAAGATGGAAGAGATGGGTGTCAAGCTTGATGTCAGAAAGGTGCCAAGTGATTCAGCCGCTAATATGGATGATATCTTGAAGAAGGCACAAGCTGAACTCGACAAGCAAAAATAATTTGTCAGGAGACAATTGGAGGATAAATAATTATGGATTTAAACGCAATTCAAATTATCTTAGTCATTCTCGTTGCGTTTCTTGCTGGTATGGAAGGTATTCTTGATGAATTCCACTTCCACCAACCAGTAATTGCGTGTACGTTAATCGGCTTAGTAACAGGTCAATTAATCCCTTGTTTAATCTTGGGTGGTAGCTTACAAATGATCGCTCTTGGCTGGGCAAACATTGGTGCTGCCGTTGCTCCCGATGCTGCTTTAGCATCAGTTGCATCTGCTATTATCTTGGTCCTTGGTGGTCAAGGTGAGAAGGGTGTCCAAACTGCTATTGGTATCGCTATTCCTTTGGCTGTTGCTGGACTATTACTTACTACTATCGTCCGTACTTTAACCACTGGTGTTGTGCACATCATGGATAAGGCTGCTGAAGAAGGTAGTTTCCGGAAAATCGAAATTTGGCAATTAATCGCGATTGCTATGCAAGGTATCCGTATTGCTATTCCTGCAGGTTTGATTCTTGCAATCGGTGCTGGCCCTGTTAGCTCAGCATTGAACGCAATGCCTGCATGGTTGACTGACGGTCTTGCCGTTGGTGGTGGTATGGTTGTTGCCGTAGGTTACGCAATGGTTATCAACATGATGGCTAACCGTGAAGTATGGCCATTCTTTATCATTGGTTTCGCTTTAGCAACAGTTACAGATCTTACTCTTATCGCTCTTGGTGCAATCGGTGTGTCTCTTGCCTTGATTTACTTGGCATTGCAAGGCAGAGGCGGTTCATCAGACAACAGCGCAGCTGCTAACACAGGTGACCCAGTTGGCGATATCATAGACAATTACTAGGATGAAAGGAGAATAACAATGGCTGATAACAAAAGAATTACTTTAACCAAAAAAGACAGAATTTCAGTTTGGTTGCGTTCGAATTTCATTCAAGGTTCTTGGAACTATGAAAGAATGCAAAACGGTGGTTGGGCATACTCAATGATCCCAGCACTTAAAAAGCTGTACAAGACTAAAGAAGACCGTGCCGCTGCTTTGAAGCGTCACCTTGAGTTCTTCAATACTCACCCATACTTAGCATCACCTATCATCGGTGTTACACTTGCCCTTGAAGAAGATCGTGCTAATGGTGCACCTATCGATGATGTTACTATCCAAGGTGTTAAGGTTGGTATGATGGGACCTCTTGCTGGTATTGGTGATCCCGTATTCTGGTTCACTGTAAAGCCAATCATTGGTGCTCTTGCAGCAACAATGGCTATGAGTGGTAACATCTTAGGACCTATCTTGTACTTCGTTCTTTGGAACGTTATTCGTTTAGGTTTCATGTGGTACACACAAGAATTTGGCTACAAAGCCGGTTCACGTATCTCAGAAGATTTATCTGGTAACTTACTCCAAAACGTTACTAAGGGAGCTTCAATCCTTGGTATGTTTATCCTTGGTTCACTGGTTAACCGTTGGGTTTCAGTTAACTTCACTCCAGTTATCTCAACTTCGCCTTTGGCAAAGGGAGCTTACATCGAGTGGGATAAACTTCCAAAGGGTGCAGCTGGTATTAAACAAGCCTTAGAGCAACAAGCTGCAGGCCTTTCACTCGGTTCAGATAAAGTTACAACCTTGCAAGAAAACTTGAACTCATTGATTCCAGGTTTCGCAGGATTACTTTTAACTTTATTCTGCATGTGGTTACTGAAGAAGAATGTTTCACCTATCGTGATCATTCTTGGACTATTCGTAGTCGGTATCGTTCTTCACGTATTGCACGTAATGTAATTCTAGATTAATCAACAACTTGAAGATTGCCTTTTGGTGCGATAACATTAGCACGTAGGCAATCTTCTTTTTTTGAAAAGGATAGACAATGGTTCAATCAATAAACACCAAAGTAGATTTAGTTGAAAAGGCGACATCCCATACGGCAATTGCTGAATATGGCAAGATTATGATTGGTGATAAGGGATTCGAGTTCTTCAACGATAAGAACGTCCAGAAATACATTCAGATTCCGTGGGATGAAGTTGATCTAGTCATCGCTTCGATTCTGTTCAAGGGTAAATACATTCCTAGATACGCATTGAAGACGAAGAGTAGTGGTACATACAATTTCTCTTCAAAGGACCCAAAGAAAGTGCTGCGTGCAATTCGCGAGTACATTCCAGCAGACCGAATCGTTCGTTCACTCAGCTTCTTTCAGGTGCTGAAGCGCGGTTTGAAGAATATTTTCATGGGAAAAAGAAAGTAGTGACAAAAGATGGTTAGCTTCTGAGCACTTACGATGACACTAAAGCGTGGAACGCTTGAAGTGGCAAGTAAGGCGGAGGAAGTTATCTTTTGAAACACAGTTAAGAAAGTAGTGACAAAAGATGGTTAGCTTCTGAGCACTTACGATGACACTAAAGCGTGGAACGCTTGAAGTGGCAAGTAAGGCGGAGGAAGTTATCTTTTGAAACACAGTTAAGAAAGTAGTGG